>CAVEBA010000164.1:0-3687 GCA_963613695.1 Sphaerochaetaceae bacterium | reverse complement strand
TTTTGCCTACGGCAAAAAAAATCAAAACGCGCAGACGTGGACGTCTCCGCCCCCAGTTTTGCCGCAGGCAAAAATCCGCACGATACTCCTCAACTCCTCAACCTCCTCAACCTTTTCGCATCATCCGTTATTGAAGAAGTCGGGGTGCGTTGTTAAACTGCGGCGCAAATAACGAATGAGAACGCTGATTGTCATCTCGGGGTGGTTTGTTGCGTTGCTTCCGCGCGTTCTCGCGGCGGGAACGGCGTCGCTCTTAGGTTTTTTTGTTTTTGTGCTGATGCGTCGGCGGCGTGCGATGATGTTGCGCAATCTGCGGCTTTGTTTTCCGGAGAAAACGCCGCGGGAACGCCGAGCGATTGCGCTCGAAAGCTGTCGGCGCATGATTGAAATGGGCATGTTCGTGTTGGCGTCGCCGCATTTTTCGCGGGAACGCATTTTGAAAAATTTCTCGGTTGATGAGCGCGAGCTTTCTGCCGCCGTTGCGTTCCCGGGGCCGATGGTGATTGCCGTTCCGCATTTTTCGTTGATGGAATCGCTGACGATGGTGCCGTTGCTTTATCCGCCGGTGGCGCAGCGTCCCGTGGGAATTTTTTATCGTCCGTTTGACAATGCGGCGATTGAGACGTGGGTGCGCAACACGCGGGAACGCTGGGGGTGCCGTTTGCTTTCGCGAAAAAAAGGGCTGACGCAGGCGCTCACGTTTTTGCACGAAAACGGATTGGTGTGTGTGCTTCCCGATCAAGGCACGGGTGCGCGGCGCGGTGCGCTTTCGCTTTTTTTCGGACGCGTTGCCACGTGCAGTGAGCTTGCGGGAACGCTTGCGCACGGGCATCCGGGCACGCGCACGCTTGTCGCGTGGTGCGAGCGCGAGGGATTTTGGCGCGGGAAAATTCGCGCGGAAGAACTTGCGCCGGCGGGAACGGGACGCGACGAAGTGAATTTCGCGTTTAATCGATGGCTGGAACGTCGGCTCGCATCGTCGGATTCCGCCTGTGCGGATTGGCTTTGGATGCACGATCGCTGGAAAGGCATGAACGGATTCAATCTCCGTCATCGCCGCGATCGGCTTGCGGAAACGTTGCGTTTTCTCGGGCTAAACGCGTTGCCGAAAACGAAAAAAATTTTTGTGCGCATGCCGAATTGGCTCGGCGATGTCGTGATGGCGCTCCCGCTCGTTGCCGCGTTGCGCAAGGGGCGTCCGGACGCGGAAGTAACGCTCGTTGCGCGCGCGCATTTTCTCCCGATGCTTGAGCGGCTGAACTGCGCGGATCGGCTCGTTGCCCTGCCCGCGAAATCCGGCGGGCTCGGCTACTGGCTTCGTTGTCGCGAGATTTTGCGCGCGGGCGATCCGGAAGTTTTCGTGCTTTTCACAAATTCGCTTCGCGGAGATGTTGAAGCGAAACTTTCCGGCGCGCCCGTGCGTTGCGGCATGATTCGCGCCGGGCATCCGCGCCCGTTGCTCACGCGTGCGTGGCGCGTTCCCGCGGATTTGGATCTCGCGAAAAATCATCAGACGCTCGTCTGGGCGCGTTGGTTGCGGGAACGTTGCGAGCTGCTCGAAGCGCCGGATTTTTCTCCGCTTCGGCTCGACGTTCCCGCGGGAACGCCGGCGGGAAAAGAAAAACCGTTCTGCATCGGGCTCATCTGCGGCTCGGAAAATTCTCCCGAAAAACGTTGGAGCGTCGAACGTTGGCGCGAGCTCATCGCGTTGCTTTTTGAAGCGTTCCCGCAACTCGAAATTCGGCTTTTCGGCACGGCGAAAGACGCCGCGGTAACCGCACGCGTTGCGGAAAATCTCGATGCTTCGCGCCTCGTCGATCGCGCGGGGAAAACGAATTTGCCCGATTACATGAGCGAGCTTGCGGAGTGCCGCGCGATTTGCGGGAACGACACCGGCGGACTTCATCTCGCGAACATGCTCGGCGTTCCCGTGGTCGGAATTTTCGGGCCGACGAATCCCGTTCGCACGGGACCGATTTTTGATGCGCCGACGACGATTCTCCAACCCGAGGGTTGCCCGCCGACGGGCGGCGCGGCGATCGACGGCGTTCCCGCGAGCGCGGCGTTTCAAGCGCTTTGCGCGATCTTGCGCGATTGAGCGCAACGATTTTTTTCGCGAAGCGGAGCTACGTTTTACGCGCGAATTTTTTCGAGCACGTCGAAGAAATCCGGAAACGTTTTTGCGCAACAGGCGGGATCTTCGATTTCGAGCCACGGCGAACCATCGCCGCGCAAATCGAAAGTGCCGAGCACTCCGAAGCTCATCGCGACGCGGTGATCGCGATACGTTGCGATGCGAATGCGCCCGCCCGGCGCGGCTTCGGCGCGCGCAAGCAAGCGTTCCCGCGAAATCGGCGTCAGCGTGAGCGAATCTTCCGTTTGCGCAACGTTTTCCGCGCCGAGAATTTTCGCGAGTTCGTTTGCCATTGCGGCGACGCGGTCGGTTTCCTGCTTGCGCGTGTGCGCGATGCCGCGAATCGTGAGCGGCGTTCCCGCGTCGAGCAACGGCGCGACGGCGGCGAGCGTCAGAAACGTGTCCGAAATCGCGTTGAAATCGATGTCGAAACCGCGCGTTGCCGTTCCCGCGCGAACACGACATTCGGGCGTTCCCGCAGCGTCGAGCGCAGTCGCGGCGAAAAGCAAATCGTGCGGCGGCGTCGAAAGCTCGAGCGCGAACGCAGCGTCGCCCTGCAAACCGTCCGTATCCAAACCGCGGATACAAACTTCGCTCGCGCGATGCACGAACGGCAGAATCAGAAAATATGAAGCGGCGGTCGCGTCCGGCTCGATTGCGTAATCGAAATCGCCCGTGCCGTAGCCGCCGCCGCAAACGAACGCGTTCCCGCGCGCTTCGACGGCGCCGCCGAACTGCGCAATCATTTTCGCCGTCATCGCGACAAAGGGTTTGGAAACGGTTTCGCCTTTGAGAAAAACATCAAACGTTCCCGCGCCGTTGAGCGTTCCCGCGACAGGCGCAATCAACATCAGCGCGGAAAGAATTTGGCTCGAAGCGCGAGCGTCCGCAACGACGTCGCGCGCGTTCACGCCGTGCGTGCGCATCGTGAACGGGAAATGCCCGGGCTCGCCGCCGAATTCAAATTCGCAACCGAGCCGCGCGAGCGCGTCGAGCAAGCCCGACATCGGACGCGCGCGCATCGCGGCGCTCCCGTCGAGCCGATATTCACCGCCGCGTTTGAGCGCGAGCATCGCCGTGAGAAAACGCGCGGCAGTTCCCGCGTTGGCGACAAAAAGCTCCGCGCGAGGCTCGGGAATTTCGCCGCCGCGCCCGGTGATTTCGACGGTCTTCGCCGTTTCGTCCGCAACAACGCGAAAGCCGAGCCGCCGCAAGCATTCAATCATCGTGCGCGTGTCTTCGGAAAAGAGTGCGCCGGAAAGCCGCGTCGTTCCCGCGCGCATTGCGGCGAGCGAGAGCGCGCGATTGGTGATGCTTTTCGAGCCGGGCGGCGTCACGCGCGCGCATCGAAAATCGCGAAACGGTTTTATCGGCAAAATTTCCATCGGGCAAAAAACTTTCCGGCGTTTATATCGCAAGCGTTGCACCTCGGCAAAACGATTTAGACGAAGAGAAATTAAGAATTAAGAATTAAAAATTAAGAATTAGGAATTAGGAATTAGAAATTAGGAATTAGGAGGAAGCCCTTACACTTTACACCATACACCTTACAC
>CAVEBA010000163.1:0-3706 GCA_963613695.1 Sphaerochaetaceae bacterium | reverse complement strand
GCGGCGGACAGTCCACGCTGTGCCCGTAGAGTCGGTAACGGTCACCAAATCGCTCAGCGAGCTTGCATCACCGCTGAAATCGCCGCCGAGAATCGTTACCGCGACCGAGTCGAGCGAAACGGAAGTGTCGGACAATTCCAAATAAATTTCCGCCGGAGTGCCGGAATCCGCATCCAACACCACGCTCCCGCCGACGCCGAGCAACGACGTTCCCGCGGTGAGCGAAGCGTCGGACACGTAAATGGTCAACGCGCCGTTCAGCGTGAAGTCGCCGGAAATGCTCGAATTCCCGCTCGTCGCGAACGTTCCCGCGGCTGCCGTCGGCACCGTTCCCGCGTCGCCGGAGGTCGTTGAAGTTTCGCCAACAAACATTTTCGCGCCGCGCGCGACGAATACGCTTCCGTTGATGTCCGCGCCGTTTCGCAGATGCAGGTTCGCGCCCTTTTCCGTGACGAACAATCCCGCCGTTCCGCTGTCCGCGTTGATACCGAACGTTCCGCCGGACAAAAGCAATCCGCCCTTGGAAGTGAAGCTGTATTTGCTGTCCTCGGCAAAAATATCCGCGACGGCAGTTTCGGAATCTCCCGTCACGCGGAGGAAACCGCCTTGGCGAATGCCGGAAACGGAAGACTCTTCTTTTTCGTTGTATTTCGCGGCGTTGTCCCCGCCGATTGTCACATCCGCCGTCATTTCGCCGAGCTTGTCGGCGGACAGCGAGAGAATGCCGGATTTCACCTGCAGTTTGCCGGAGAACGTGTTCCCGTCGCCCCAATTATGCACGGCGTAGGGAATAGTGCTGTCTTTCTGGGGCGCGTCGATGATGAGCGTTCCCGCGCCGGAAAGGTTATTCAACGTCCGCGCGGTTTTTCCGGAAATCGCGACGCGAAGCGTTCCCGTTTCCGCGATCACCGTCTTAGCGGCTTCAAGCGTTTCGCTCGTCAGCGCCAACGTCGTGCCGGTGCCGACATTCACCGTTCCCGTGAAATCGTTGAGTTTGCCGCCGAGCTCGTATTCCTTGCCATTCGTGTTCGCGAGGTTGAACTCTCCCTCGCCCGTCAGCGTTGCCCGGTTCGTGTTGAACGACGTTGCATTCACTTCAAACGTCGCGCCCGACTCGATATTGAGCGTGCTGCCGTCCCAGACGATATTGCCCGCCTGCACGACCTTGCCCTCTTGAATATCGAGCGTGCCGAAAGAATGCTTTTCCTCAACCTCGGAGAGCGTCAGCGTTCCCGTGCCGGTTTTGACCAATGTTGCTTCTTTCGTGACATAGACACGCTTGCCCGCACCCATTTCCACGTCGGAGTCAACATTCAGCACGCCCGTTGCGCTATTCATTATAAACAGCTTGCCGGGCAACGCTTTTGCCATTTCCACATAGCTCGTGCCGGACAGATGCAACGCCCACGTCGCGCCGCCCGCCGCCGTCGCATTCATCACAAACGGCTCGTCGGAAGTGCCGCAATTCGCGAGGTTCAAAATGCCGGAGCCGTGAATTGTCGTGTTCAGCTCGTTCCCGGACGCGAGACTTGCGATTTGCAAGACTCCGTTCACGGTCAGCGTCGAATCCGCAGTGCCGAAATTCGCGCTTTCCCAAATGAGCGTTCCCGCGGAAACCGTCAGCGCCTGTCCGTCGCTCGCGCCGAACGAGTAGTTCGACACCGTCCACGTGCCGTCGCCGGTTTTTGTCAGATTTCCGGAGTAAGCGGCGGCGAAAGTGCCGGCTGTATTTTTTGCCGCTTGGAGCGTGAGATCCGTCGCGTCGGGCAGCGTCACTGACTTTTCGTATTCTGCCGAGCCGGAGTTGATCAGTTTCAGCGACGTTCCCGAGAGCGTTGTATTCGAAACAACGCTTTCGCCGGTCGTTTCCAACGCGGTGCCCGAGGCAAACGTAATCGTAGAATCCGCAACGTTCCCGCCGACCTGCAGCGTTCCCGCCGCGAGCGAAACAGCCGTCGCGCCGTTCATTCCGGCGAGTTTCGCCGAATTCGACGCTCCCGCGGAAATCGCGACCGTGCCGTCGCCCGACAGCGTGAAGCCGGACAAATCCGTTCCCGCCGCGAGGTTCAGCGTTGCGCCGTCCGCGACGGAAAGCGTTCCCGCGCCGTCGGCATCGGCGGCGATTTTCGAATTTTCGACGAAGCTGACCGTTCCCGCAGAAACCGCCAACGCGCCGATCGTTCCCGCATCGCCCGAAACGGAGAGCGTTCCCGCGCCCGTTTTTTCAAACGTTCCCGCGCCGGCAAGCACGCACGACAGAGTTTGCGCAGAATTCGCGGCGATGGAAATAGTCGAGCCCTTGCCGACGGTGAACTTCGACGCAAAGCCCAGTGCAGATTCCGTCAAAGTCAGCGTCGAAGCATTCATCGCCGTGAAGTTGACCTTCGCGGTGTCCGTTCCGCTAAACGTTCCCGTCAGCGCGACCTTTGCTCCGCCATTGGCGGAAATGCTTGAAGTTCCGTTTCCGTCGTCGAGCACGCGTAGATTGATGGCGTTGGAGAACGTTGCTGCCTTGCCGTCCTCGCCGATGACCTCCGCGAACGTGAGCGAGCCGTCCTCGATAGTAACTGCCGCCGCGCCGAGCGCTCCCGCAGATTTCACGATGAGCGACGAATCGGAGACATTGATTTCGCTCAGTCCCGTGTTCGTTCCCGCAAACGTCCATTCGGAGTCGGACTCCACGGAGACGCTTCCGTCGCTACCAAACGCCATTTCGCCGATGATGCCCTTGCCGGACAAGTAAAGCGACGAACCCGCCGTTGCTTCGATTTTCGCAAAGGTATCGACAACGGTTCCGCGCGCGTTCCCAAAAATCGTCCCGCTACCGTTCACGCTGAGGTGTTTCAGCGTGTTCGGGTCTTCTTCATCGGTTCCGCCGAAAACGAGCGTGCCGCCGTCCCACAGCGCAACATCGCGGGAAGTGTCGGGAACAGCTTCCCACTCGGCGAGAGCGACACCCGAATAGATGACGCCGTCGCCGTCCGCCGCGATCGTGCCGTTGAAATCTTCGAGCCCGCTGTTCCACGTCCACGTCCCGTCTTCGGAATATTTCTTAACGCGATTGGTGAGCAAGTTTCCGGCTATCAGAAGCGTTCCCGCGCCGGTCAATTTCTTGGCGAGCGGCGCGTTGAAAGTCGTGCTCCCCACCGTGCCGTCAACTGCAGTGGCGGCTGAGCCGAAGAACACCAGCGTGCCGTCCTTTTCGATTTCGACCTCCGCATTCGTCATGCGGGGAGTGAGGCACATCGCGCCCTCGGAGACCAAAATTTTCCCGGTAAACGCGAGTGTTGCCGCCGTGTCGGCGACATAGAGCGTTCCCGCGCCGGATTTTTTCACGATGCCCTCGGTGTTGCTTGCCGTTGTCTTGATGGCAGAAAGATTCGCAATCGCGAAATCCTCCTCGTTCCCGAGCCCGACATTGAACTCGAACGTTGCACTCTCGAGGAAAATCGACATCCCGCCGGTCGCGAGATACTTGCCGACGCCCTTGACGACGAGGCTTCCTTTGGTCGCATCGCCCGAAACGCCCTTGACGGTGAGCTTGCCCTCGCCGAGCACTTCGTAGTCCTCGAGCCCGTTGACCGTCAGCATGCCGCCGTCGGAAAGATCGATCATCGCTCCGTCCATCGTAGAAGAGGAAGCGCCCGTCACGTTAATCGCATTGACCGTTGCGGAAGTGTTCTTGTCGAGTTTCAGTATCGTGGTA
>CAVEBA010000162.1:0-3810 GCA_963613695.1 Sphaerochaetaceae bacterium | reverse complement strand
GCGCCGTTCCCCACGCTTGCGCGTGGGGTTAGAAACGTTTCGCGTCTGCGGCGCTTTTTACCTTCCTGTATTTTTGCCTGCGGCAAAAATCCGAACGCGGAGACGTGGACGTCTCCGCCCCCAAAACCTCTGCGACAGGAGAAAAAATCCGTGTTTCTCCGTGTCGATCCGTGGGCTAAACGCGGCTCCGCGGGAACGGAAAGGAGACTCGCCGCATGAATTTCGTGAGCTTCATTCGCTTTGTTGCGGTGTTATTTTCGCAACGCGTAGTGCGTGGAACGTCCGGCACCGACTTGCACGAGAATTTTCTTTTCGAGAAGGTCGCGAATCGCGCGTGCCGCAGTGTCTTGCGAACACTTGCAGATTTTCGCCCATTTCGACGAAGTCAGATTGCCCTCGAATCCGTCAAAAAGCCGATTGATGATTTTTCGTTGCGCGGGATTGTTGATGTTTCCGCCGTGCGTTCGCCAGAAATCCGCCTTTGCGAGCACGCGCTGCAACATCGTTTCGGATTTGCCGATGGCGTCGAGCAACGTTTCCAAAAACCAAGCGAGCCACGGCGTAACGTCGAGCCCGCCGCACTGTGTTTTTTCCAAGATTTCGTAATAACGCTTTTTATTCTGCAAGATGCGTTCGGAAAAGCTGTAAAAACGCAGCGGCGATTGTTCGGCGCGAGCGAGCATCATTTCCGTGAGCGTTCGCGCAAGTCGCCCGTTCCCGTCGTCGAACGGGTGCACGGTCAGAAAGTGCAGGTGCGCGAGCGCGGCATCTGCGAGAGCGTTCCCGCTCGGTTTCGCGATGCGGTCGAAAAACGCTTTCATCTCGGCGGGAACGCGTGTCGCGGGTGGCGCTTCAAAATGCACGGTTTCGCGTCCGCCGCGCATCGAAACGACTTGCATGCGTCCGAAACGATCATCGCGATACGCACCGGTGCGAATTTTTTCTACGCCGCTGACGCCGTCGGGAAACAGTGCCGCATGCCACGCACAGAGCCGTTTTTTCGTAAGCGGGGCGGAAAAATTTTGTGTGGCGTCGAGCAAGGTTTCGGCGGCGCCGGCGGCGTGCGCGTCAAACGTTTTTGTCGCGGGAACGCTCAGTTTCAAACGCTTCCCGACGGACGAACGGATTTGCGCCATGCTCAGCGTGATGCCTTCGATTTCGGACGAGTTTGCCGTTTCCCGCGCGAGCGCGAGCGCGGAGGCTTCTTTTCGCTCCGCCATGCCGAGGCTCTCCATGTTCCCGATCAGTCGTCCCTGCGCGAAAGCCGCACGTGCGAAAAGTGCGGAAAGCGCGGTCGCGTCCCAAGTGAAATTCGGCCAATTGTCGTGTTCGTAAATGTAGAACATGGAAAAAATCTACGCAAAACGTGCGGAGATTTCAAATTTAATCTCCGCAGATTTTGCGGAGATTTTTCCGGGGCGTTCCCGCTGCGCTCAGCGAAAAAGATCGCTGTGCGTTCCCGTGCGGGCGAGCCACAGCGCGTTGTCTTCGTATTTATAAATGAGAAGCCAATCCGGTTGGACGTGGCATTCGCGAAAGCCACGCCAATCGCCGGTCAGCGCGTGGTCGCGGAATTTTTCCGGGAGCGGAGAGCCCTGCATAAGTCGATTGATGACATCTTGCAGGATTGCGATGTCGAGGTTTCGTTTTCGCGCGAGTTTAAGGTCGCGCTTAAATCCGCTCTGGTATTTAACGCGGAGCATTGGTTAGGAATCAAGGTCTGCGAAGAGTTCTTCGACGGAGCTGAAACTTTTGTGCTTACGCGTTCCCGCCCGTTCTTCGGCGATCATTCGGTCCACTTCCCGCATTGCGGCGATGGTTTCGTCGTTGGGGATTTCCGGGCGATCGAGCCGCGGGCGAAACGGGAGTTCGCGCTCGTTGATTGTTTGGCGAAAAAACATATTCACCGCCGAGCTGAGGGAAATCCCGAGCTTCGTGAAAATTTTTTCCGCTTGGGACTTCGTTTTGGGATCGATTCGAATGCTGAGTGTCGCTGTTTTCGCCATAATTTTTCCTGTGTTGAATTTTCCGGAAATTGTGTGCGGTTGCCTGTGCGTTGTCAATACGCCGCGCAAAACGCGTTTGCGGAAAGGAGCGCCGCATGAACGGGAACGAGCGCGTGAATATTCTTGTTTCGTCCGCCGGGAAACGCGTTTCGCTCGTGCGCGAATTTCAGCGCGAATTGCGCGCGGCGTTCCCGCAAGGGAAAGTTTTTGCGACGGAGCTGAATCCGGAAATGTCGCCGGCGGCGCAGATTTCCGACGGTTGTTTTCGCGTGCCGCGCGTCACGGAGCCGGGCTATGCGGACGAGCTTTTTCGCATTTGTGCGGAAAACGGCGTGCGCGTTGTCGTGCCGACAATCGACACCGAGCTGCTCGTGCTTGCGCGCGAAAAAACGCGTTTCGCCGAGTCGGGAATTTTCCTGCTCGTGCCCGATGAGGCGTTTGTCGCCGTTTGTCGCGACAAGCGGCACACGGGCGCGTTTTTTGAAAAGCACGGAATTCGCGTTCCCGCGCCGATCGACAAATTCGCGCCGACGTTCCCGCTTTTCGCCAAGCCTTACGACGGCTCGTTGAGCAAGGATCTCCACGTCGTGCGTTCCCGCGAGGAGCTGACGCCGGAAATCCTCGCGCACCCGAAACTCATTTTTATGGAATACATCGACAAACGTATCTATAAAGAATTTACGGTCGATATGTATTTCGGGCGCGATCATCGCGTCAAAGCCGTTGTGCCGCGCGAGCGCATCGAAATCCGCGCCGGCGAAATCAACAAGGGACGCACGCGAAAAAATCTTCTCGCCGAGCTGTTGCGGGAACGCTTTGCGGAGCTTCCCGGCGTTGTCGGTTGCATTTGCGCGCAGTTTTTCTTCGATGAAAAAACGGGCGATGTCGTGGGCATCGAAATCAATCCGCGCTTCGGCGGCGGCTATCCGCTGAGCTACGGCGCCGGCGCAAATTTCCCGCGCTTCGTCGTGCGAGAATATTTGCTCGGCGAACGTATCGAATTTTCGGATACGTGGGCGGACAATACGCTGATGCTTCGCTACGATGCGGAAATTTTCGTTCCCGCGCGGCGCGAAGTCGTCGTTTTCGACCTCGATGATACGCTTTGCAAGGAGCTCGATTTTTTGCGTTCGGCGTTTCGCGAAATCGCGGAAAAACTCGCCGGCGGGCAGGGCGCGGGAACGCTTTTTTCGGAAATGCTCGCGATGCGTTCCCGCGGCGAAAACGTTTTCAAAAATCTTTCTGCGCACTTCGGCGTTCCCGTCGCAACCTTGCTCGAACGCTATCGCGCGCACGTTCCCGAGATGACGCTTGCGGCGGACGTGCGCGCGACGCTTGAAACCTTGCGGGAACGCGGCGCAACGCTCGGGCTGATTACCGACGGGCGCGCGCTCACGCAACGCAACAAGATTCGCGCGCTCGGGCTTGATGCGTTTTTTGCCCCGGACAACATCGTCATTTCGGAAGAGTTCGGTTCGGAAAAACCTTGTGCGCGCAACTACGAATTTTTCATGAAAAAGTTCCCGGGCGCGGATTTTTGCTACATCGGCGACAATCCCGCGAAAGATTTCGTCGCGCCGAACGCACTCGGCTGGCGCACGGTTTGCCTGCTCGACAACGGCGGGAACGTTCACCCGCAAAATTTCGCCGCCGTCCCCGAAACCTTCCTCCCGCAGAAAAAAATTAAAAACCTGAATGAAATTTTATGAAAATCTGTTTTTTCAATCTTACGGAAACCTCCGATGAAAAAGTCGCGAACGGCGTTGTGCGTGTTGCGATGATTTTGGCGTGCGCATTGCGTTCC
>CAVEBA010000161.1:0-3872 GCA_963613695.1 Sphaerochaetaceae bacterium | reverse complement strand
GTCATATTCGCAATCTTGACCGAGCCCGCAGAAATATTTTCGGCAACGTCCACCGAGATATCCGCAGAAGTAGAATAAGCGGAGAATGTAGCGTTGTTTTCTTTGCCGTTGACGAAGGCGGAGACGGTGCCGGTCTCGGCGCCGTCCGCTTTGCTATACCAGTTTTCGGTTTTCGTATCCCACGTGCCGGATTTTCCGGTGTCGTTCCATTCGTAGTTCGTTGCCCACGCGGGAACGGCACTCATCGCCGTAGCGGCGAAAATTGATGTGAAAAACAATGTTTTAATTTTCATCTTAACTGTATTTTGAACGAATCCGAAGCGATGTTTTCGTCTCGAATCCGAAGTGCCATTTTGCAAAAAAAAAACGATTTGCAACCGATTTTTTTTCGCGGGAGAGTTATTACTTCTTTTTTGCTCGCGGCAAAAATCAGCACGATACTCCTAAACTCCTAAACCTTTTCAACTCCTCAACTTCTTTTGCCTGCGGCAAAAAAAAGTTTCCTGTTGCTTCGTTGTCGCAAATCGGCAAAAATCCGCACTCCGAAGCGGGGCGTTCCCGTTCCCGCCGACAGTTTTTCTTTGATTTTATGCCGACACCCAATGTTTGGAACCGCAAGGATCTCATCGCGATTGAACCGCTCTCGCGCGATGAGCTCGAAACGCTTTTCGCGCAAGCGGAAATCTTCAAAGCCTCTTTTTCCGGGCGAGAAAAATTCGATACGCTGAAAAACCGAACGGTCGCGACTTTCTTCTTCGAACCGAGCACGCGCACGCGCTCCGCGTTTGAAGTTTCCGCTCGCCGGCTCGGCGCGGACATTCTCTCGCTGAGCGAAACGACTTCGTCGCGCACGAAAGGCGAAACGCTCCGCGATACCGCGATGAATATTCGCTCGCTCATGGTCGATATGGTCATCATGCGCCACTCGGCGGCAGGTGCGGCTTCGTATCTTTCAAAAGTGCTCGACGTTCCCGTCATCAACGCCGGCGACGGCGCACACGCGCACCCGACACAGGCGTTGCTCGACGCATTCACGTTGCGGGAACACTTCGGGCGCGACCTTTCCGGCCTGCGCGTGACGATTCTCGGAGACATTCTTTTTTCGCGCGTCGCGCGTTCCAATATTTACTGCCTGACCAAGCTCGGCGCGGAAGTTACGCTCGCGGGGCCGACGACGCTCGTTCCCGAAGAATTTCGCGCGTTCCCGGGCGTGCGCATCGCGCACAATCTGAAAGACGCGCTCGCCGAAGCGGACGCCGTGATGCTCCTGCGCATTCAGCACGAACGCCAAACGACGACGCACTTCCCGTCGCTCGGCGAATACACCGCGTTTTTCGGGCTGAATCGGGAACGCCTTGCGTGGATGAAACCCGAAGCGATTATCATGCACCCCGGTCCGATCAATCGCGGCGTGGAGCTTGAAAGCGAAATTGCCGACGGTCCGCGCTCGGTCATTCTTAAACAGGTGACCAACGGCGTTGCGGTGCGAATGGCGGGCTTGCACCTTTGCACGCAATTTTGCGATGCGATGAAAAAATAATCGCACGCGCCGAATTTTGAAAAAAAAGCGTTCCCGCGGGAACGCTTTTTTTCGGGCGAAAATTTTCCGCTGCGCCGACGCGCTCACTCGCGCGTAGGTTCGTAGATGCGCAACAGAAGCGGATTCGCGAGAATCTGCGGGAGCGCTTTCAAGTCGGCGACAACGCGCTCCATCACGGCTTCCGAAGTCGGATAAGTCGCGAGCGTAATCGTGCCGGTCTTGGAATTTTGATTTTCGTAAGTGATCACGCGCGCCACGGAAACGTTGTGTTTCGCGAGCGCCTGATAAAGCCCGACGAGCGTTCCCGGCTCGTCCAAAATCGAAATGCGCAGATAGAATTTTGAGCGAATTTCGTCCATCGTCGCCATGCGCGCGCTTTCGCCGAGGCGGTAGCACGCGTCAATATCGCTGGGCGTGAGGAATTTGTGCGCGTTGTCGCGAATGCCAATCATCGCGTCCACGATATCGCTAATGACGGCGGAGGACGTTGCGTCCTGTCCGGCGCCGCGCCCGATGAGAATTGTCGTTCCCGCGACGTCGCCGGAGAGTTTGATTGCGTTGTAGACGCCGTCCACGCGCGCGAGCGTTTTATCCAACGGAATGAGCGCGGGATAAACGCCGAGCGAGAGCGCGCCCGTCTTGAAATTGCGGCGAATCATGCCGAGCAGTTTGATGCGATAGCCGAAATCGCGCGCGCGGTGCATGTCTTCGAGCGTAACTTCGCGAATGCCTTCGACAAGCGCATCGTGCTCCGAAACCCATTTCCCGTGAGCGAGAAACGCGAGAATGACCGCCTTGTGAAAAGCGTCCCAACCGTCGAGATCGAGCCGGTCGTCGGCTTCGACGTAGCCGAGTTTTTTCGCGTCCTGCAAAATTTCCTCGTAGGATTTTCCCTCCGCTTCCATGCGCGAAAGAATGTAATTGCAAGTACCGTTGATGATGCCGGCGATGGATTCGAAACGGTTGGCGACAAGCCCTTCGCGCAACGTTTTGATAATCGGAATCCCGCCCGCAACGGACGCTTCGAAATAATAATGCCCGCCGTAGTGTTTGACGGCATCGAAAACTTCGCGCCCGAACTCGTAAATGAGCGCCTTATTTGCGGAAACGACGACCTTGCCGAGCTTCAGCGCTGCGAGCGTGTAGTCTTTCGCTTTCGTCGTGCCGCCCATAAGCTCGCAAACGATATTCACCGCGGGATCGTTCACGACCGCCATCGGATCCGTCGTAAGCACGTCTTCGGGAACGCGCACGCTGCGCTCGCGCTTGACATCGCGCACGGCAACGCGCGGGAACGCGATTTCCACGCCGAGACGATTTTCCAGCTCTTCGCGCTGCGCCTGCAAATGTTTCCAAACGCCCTGCCCGACCGTGCCGAAGCCGATGAATCCGATGCCGATTTTTGTCTTTTCCATTTTGAAAAACGTATTTGATTTTTATTTACGAATGTTCCCGCGGGAACGCGTGGTCATTTTTTCTTAAAAGAATTTTCCTCGCCGCGCATCAGTCGCGCGATGTTCGAACGGTGCATGACGATGATGAAAACGGTAACGACAAGGCAAAATCCGACATGAATCGACGTGTAGCCTAATTGCGGGAACGCTTTCGCGAGAATCATCGACGTCAGCGGCAACGACAATCCGAAAACCATCGACGCGATCGCAACGATGCGCGTCGGGAAATACACCGCAAGCCACACGATTAGCCCGACGACCACCGCAATCGGCATCGCGCCGAGCAGTCCGCCGATTGTCGTCGAAACGCCTTTCCCGCCCTTAAATTTTAGGAAAACCGAGAAGCAATGCCCGAGCAACGCCCCCGCGAAACCCGCGAGCTGCGCAACCGCAATCACGTGTTGCCAAACGTCCTTTTGATCCGGCGCAACCGAAACCGAGCTAAGCGCGAGCCACGGCAAAAACGCCGCGAGAAAGCCCTTGAGCATATCGAGGAAAAACACGAGATTGCCGGCAGCTTTCCCGCAAGTGCGTTTGACGTTCGTCGCGCCGGGATTGCCGCTTCCCGCATGCAAAATATCCACGCCGTGACGCTTCGCCACGATGACCGCAAACGGAATCGCGCCGAGCAAATAGCCGATAATCAAGGCAGGAACTGAAAAGACGAAGAAATTCATTGCGCGACATACTAACGGCTCGCCGCACGTTCCCGCAAATTGAATTTTGGCGGGCTTTTTAGCCCACGGAGAACACGGATTTTTTACTGGAAGTTATAGAAGTTTTTTAAGGGATTGTTTTCTTGGGGCGGAGACGTAAAAAAAGCTGAAGAGTTGAAAAAGTTGATTCGGCGCTTCGCGCCTGTTGATTCCCGCTCCGCG
>CAVEBA010000160.1:0-3891 GCA_963613695.1 Sphaerochaetaceae bacterium | reverse complement strand
AGCCGAACTTGCCGCATTCGCCGACCGAGAACGGCGGGAAGTTGTAGTGCAGAATGAAAGATTTGGATTTCGGTCCGCCGGAAAGTCCGTCGAGCTCCTGCGCGTCTTTCGAGGTGCCGAGCGTCGCGATGACGAGCGCCTGCGTTTCGCCGCGTTGGAAAATCGCCGAGCCGTGAACGCTGGGCAGAACGTCCGTTTTGCACGAAATCGGGCGCAACTGATCGAGCGCGCGACCGTCCGCGCGAATGCCTTTGTTCAAAATGCCTTCGCGATAGACTTTTTCTTGGAGTTCTTCAAACGCGATGTTGACGTGGCGCGGATCGATGTCTTCGCCGAGCTCGGCGATAACGGCTTCTTTTGCTTCCGCTTTGACGGCGTCAACGGCGGCGTTGCGATCGAGTTTGCCCGGAAGATAAACCGCTTTCGCGAGCTTTTCGTCCGTGTCGGCGATGCGTTTGCAGATTTCGAAAACTTTTTCGTCGCAAATGACGAGCGGGAACGTCTTCTTGGGCTTGGCGACCTTGGCGGCAAGCTCGCGCTGCGCGGCGATGATTTTCTGAATCGCGGCGTGAGCGAATTCGAGCGCTTCGACGAAACGGTCGTCCGGCATCTGGTCGGCGGAACCTTCGATCATCATCATGTCCTGCTCGTTCCCGACGTAGATGAGGTCGAGCGTCGTGTCGAGCATCTGCTCGTGGGTCGGGTTGACGACGAATTCGCCGTTGACTTCACCGATGCGGACGGCGCCGATCGGGCCGTTCCACGGGATGTCGGAGCAGAGCAGGGCGGCGGAAGCGCCGTTGACCATGAGAACATCCGGGTCGGTGATTTTGTCCGTCGCGAGGAGCAGACCGATCACCTGCACTTCGTTGAGAAATCCTTTCGGGAAGAGCGGACGAAGCGGGCGGTCGCAGAGACGGGAAGTGAGAATTTCCTTTTCCGTGGGACGACCTTCGCGTTTGAAGTATCCGCCCGGGAAACGTCCGGCGGCGGCGAATTTTTCGCGATAATCGACCGTAAGCGGGAAGAAATCCTGGTCGGGGGAGCGCAGTTCGTTGGCGGCGGTTGCGGTAACGAGCACTTCCGTGCCTCCGCAAGCGACCGTGACGGCGCCGTTGGCTTGGCGGGCGATGGAGCCCGTGCTGATTGTGATGCCGAATTCTTCGACTTTCACGCTGTATTCTTGTTGCATATCTTTTTTACTTCTTCTTCTTGGTGTTCCCGCGGGATTGCGGGAACGGGGTTATTTTTCTTTTTTGAAAAAAGGCGAGAACGCGAACGCTCGGGAACGAAATTCGCCGATTGTCCGCCGCCGGCAAAAAAGCGTTCCCGCGAATTTTTTCGGTTCGCGGGAACGCCTTTCTCGACTATCGGCGCAGGCCGAGCTTCTGAATAATCGCTTCGTAGGCTTCGAGCTTGTTCTTTTTCAGATAGTTCAGAAGCTTACGACGGCGATTCGTCAGCGCGATCAGACCGTGGCGGCTGTGGAAGTCCTTCTTGTGCGTGCGCAGGTGCTCCGTAAGGTGAGCGATGCGCGCGGAAAGAAGAGCGATCTGGACTTCGGAGGAACCCGTGTCCTTTTCGCTGAGTTTGTAATTGCTGATGATTTCGGATTTGTCGTACATGATATTGTTTTGTTTTCAGAGCTGAGAGACGTTCCCGGAGGGGAACGCCGCGTCCCGGACCCGAAAGTCTGAGGCGCCGTCTCACGGCGGTTGCCCGTCGCAACTCCGGCTTCGCGAGGCTCACACCCCGCGGAACTCGACGTTTGAGCGCGAAATCATGACTTTTTGCGTTCCCGCCCGCAAGCGGAAAAAAAACTTTTGCGTTCCCGCCGCCTTTGGGCGAAAGTTTTCGCCGTTATGGCGGACAAGAAAAAAAATGCCGGCGTGCGGCGAGTTTCGTCGTTGGAGCGCGTGCTCGGGCGTTTGGAGGATCTCGATTCGACGAATCTTGCGATTCTTGTGCAACGGCTCGCGCGGGAACGCGGTTTGTTTGAAATGCTTTCGGATACGATCGACGAGGGCGTAATCGTCATCGACGACGCGGGAACGGTCGAATACGCGAATCGCGCGGGAATGCGCATGATCGGTTTGCGTCCGAACGAAACCGGTTCCGCGGTGCTGTGGAAGCTCGTGCCGGATCTCGGGCGTTCGCTGAATTTTCTTCGCGGCGAGGACGGGCTCGCGCCGAACATCGCGCGCGATGCGGAAATTTTTTATCCCGAACATCGCTGGTTGCGTCTGCAACTCAGCCGGCTTTCCCTGCAGGATTTGCCCGCGCGATACGTCGTCATTTTGCGCGACATCACGGCGGATCGGCAATCGACCGAGGAAATGATCGAGAGCGAGCGCGTGAATTCGATTTTCACGCTCGCGGCGAGCGTGGCTCACGAAATCGGAAATCCGCTCAACTCCATGAAAATTCATTTGGAGCTGATTCGGCGCCGGCTCGATAAACTCAAAATTCCCGAAAAAAGCGCGGGAACGCTCGATAATTCCGTGAACATCTGCCTTGAGGAAATTTCTCGGCTCGACGAAATTCTCAAAAATTTCCTCGGCGCAATTCGTCCGCAGAAACCCTCGCTCGTGCAGACAAATCTTTTCGAAATCGTAATCGACGTGCTCGGCGTGCAGAAAATCGAGCTCGAAAATCGCAACATTCGTTGCTCCATGACGCAACGTTGCAAGGAGCTTCCCGTCGTGCTCGGCGACGCTTCCCAGCTCAAACAACTCATTTTCAACGTGACAAAAAACGCGATGGAGGCAATGCAGGAGGGCGGAAGCATTTCCATCGAAGCGGACAGCGATGACGAGTTCGTCTATCTCCGCGTGAAAGACACGGGTTGCGGGATTTCGCGCGATGATATTTCAAAAATTTACGAACCGTTTTTTACCACGAAAAACAACGGACACGGGCTCGGCATGATGATCGTCATGCGCATTATGCGCGAGCACGGCGGGCAAGTCGGCATCGACAGCGAACCCGGCAAGGGAACAACCGTCACGTTGCAGTTCCCGAAGCCCGGCGCCCGCGCGCGCATGCTTCCGCCCGCTCCCGCCGAAAAATGAATTTTCGATTTCATCGCCGGAAAAAAAATCGCGCGGGAACGCTTTTCCCGCTCGCCGTCGCCGTTGCGTGCGCACTCGCGCTCGTTCCCGCATGCGAAAAAACCGACGGCTCCGCTCCCCGCGCGGGAACGCAAGCCACAGCAAATTTTTTTTCGGAATTTCCGATCGCGCTCGGAGAAAAAACGCTCTCCCTGCGGCTCGCACTCACGGACTTGGAGCGACAACGCGGGCTGACGGGCTGTCGCGGGCTGCGCGGGAACGCGGGAATGATTTTCGTCTACGCCGATGCAAACCGCCGCGCGTTTTGGATGCGCGGCGTTCCCGTGAATCTTTCCGTCGGATTTTTTGACGCGGACGGAATTCTGATCGAGACGCGGGAAATGTTCGCGGAAGACATCGAGACAACCGTTTCGCGCGCCGGGAACGTGAAATTCGTGCTGGAAATGCGCGAGAATTGGTTCGCCGAAAATTCCGTCGCCCCGGGCGCAAAACTCGACCTCGCCGCACTCGCCGCCGCAATGCGTTCCCGCGGATTTTCGCAGTAGACGAAACGGGTTGACCGGTTGACTGGCGGACTGGTTGACTGGTCTACTGGTGAAATCTGTTTTTGCCTACGGCAAAAATTCTCTTCTTCTTTTCCTTTTGTTCCTTGCCGGTTGAAAAAAAATCTCCGCGTCCCCGTGTCTCCGTGAGAGAAAACAATCCCTTAAAAAACTTCTATTACTTCCAGTAAAAAAAGTTGAGGAGTCGAAAAGTTGATTCGGCGCGTTGCGCCTGTTGATTCCCGCTTCGCGGGAGAGTTATTACTTCATTTTTGCCT
>CAVEBA010000159.1:0-3905 GCA_963613695.1 Sphaerochaetaceae bacterium | reverse complement strand
GTTTCCGCCTTCCGCTTTGTAGCGACCTTCGATGAAGAGAATCTTCATCAAATCCGGATCGATTGCGGACATTTTGAAGAGCGAATATTTTTTGTTCTTATCTTCCGGTTCGCCTTTGCGTTCAACGGCAAGCGCCGCGCCGCCGAGTCCGCCCGCGCCTTCGCCGAACGCGATGCAGACGGAATACGTGCGCCCGCGCACGAGCTTCATCCACGAACCTTTGAACAAATGGTTCTGCAACGTGGAACCGTTCCCGGAACCTTTGCCGTCGGTGCGGCAGTGATCTTTCGGCTCCCAGTTCGCATTCGCGGGTTCGCGAACGGCGGGACCGTGACCTTCGCCCGGCCAGTAAGCGTAAAACACGGGCTTGCGGTCGAGCCCGACGAGCAAGACGTCGTCGCCCATGCCGACGAAGCGGTATTCGCCGGTTTCCGGCGGAGAAATTTTTCCTTCGTAGACGACCATCCAGCCCGGCGCCGGGAACGGCGGCTTTCCGCCGGCGGAAACGGGCGGATTCGCAAACGCGTCCGTCGCGGCATTCGCCTGAATGGGCCGACCTTTTTCGTCCTTGTAAATGTAAATCTGATTCGCGCTCAATTTCGTAGGCGCCTTTGCGTAGCGCTGTCCGAGTTTGTGCGTGTTGAAATTGTTTTTGATGAGAATATCGAGCGCTTCGTGAAGCTCTTTTTTGCGTCTGCCGGCATCGCCGTTCCCCGTCGTGCAATACGTAGTTTTGCCGTCGGCGGAGCGTTTCAAATCGTAGAGCGTTCCCGTGAGCAACGGAGTTTTGGAAAATGACGTTCCGAACGCGGAAAGAAACGCTTTGCCGTTCCCGATACCGGGACCGTTCCCGCTACCGATACCGCCGCCCGAGCCGGAGCCGAGCCCGGACGAAGCGCCGCCCGCTTTCATCGCGCTCATCGAGCCCATCGAAGCGTTCATCTTCGGCATTTCGGGAAGCGTGAGCGTGGCGTGCGTGCTTTTCGACGTGATTTTGTTCTGCACCTTCATGTCGCGGGGCTTCGGGCGCATACGGCTGTTTTGCCGATTCGGATTTTCTCCGCCTCCGCCGCCGCCCGCGCCGGAAACGAATTCCTGCGGTTCGGGCGCTTTCGGTTCAATCGTCGCCACCACGTAAAACAGCGCGAAGATAATCAGCACCGCGTGGAAAATCACGGAAACGATGAAGCCGTCGCCGCCGAAAGTTTTCCACGAAAACTTCGTGTGTCGCTTCAACGGATCCTCGCCGTCCTCCTCGTCAAAATTCAGAGGTGCATCGTTCAGCTCCTCGGGCGGGATTTCCTGCTGAGGCGCGGGATATTCTTCTGGGGAATTTTCAGAACTCATACGAAGATGGAGATTATGTTTTTTGAGGGGAAAAAATTTCGTCGTGCTCAAAACACAACGCGGGAATCTTATTCTTCCGCATCGCCGAATGCCAATATTTTTTTTCAAAAAACCTGCGGGAACGCGAATCCCGCGACAGCGTTTTTTCCTCGAAACGCCGTTTTTTTTGCGCCAACATTCCGCGCTCTGAGCCTTGCGGCTCTCCGTTGAATTTTCAAAAACCCGATGAAAAAATCGATTCTGTTTGCGCTGTTTGCGCTTGTCCAATCCGCCGTTGCGCTGTTCGCCGAAGTCAATATCGCGGCGGCAACGGCGCTCGCCCGGCGCGTTTCGCCCGAAATCGCCGCGCATGTTGTCTTTGAGACGCTCCCGAGCGTTCCCGCGACGGAAAAAATCGCCTACGAACTCGAATCCGCGCCGGACGGGAAAATCATCGTCCGCGGGAACACGACGGTGGCGCTCACGAGCGGATTTTATCAGTATTTGAAAAATTTTTGCCACATGCAGACAACGTGGGGCGCGGATAATCTTTCCGTCGGAAAAAAGAATGCCGCGCTCCCGAAAATTCCGAAAAAAATCCGCACGGAATCGCCGCTCGTCGTGCGCTACGCCTACAATTACTGCACGCACGGCTACACGATGACTTGGTGGGACTGGGCGCAATGGGAAAAGGAAATCGACCGGCTCGCGCTTCACGGTTTCAACCTCGCGCTCGTCATTCAGGGGCAAGACGCCGTTTGGCAAAACACGTTTTCAAAATTCGGCTACACGAAAGAAGAAATGCGCAACTGGCTTTGCGCGCCGACGCATATGCCGTGGCAATTTATGGGCAACATGGAAGCCGTGATGCCGCCGCCGCAGGATTTCATCGATAATCGGGCAAAACTCGGGAAAAAAATCGTCGCCCGCATGCGGGAACTCGGAATCGCGCCCGTGCTACAAGGCTATTACGGAATGGTGCCTTACAAATTCAAGGAAAAGCACCCGGGCGCGCGCATCGTCGAACAGGGAATTTGGGCGGGCGGAAATCGGCGTCCGGACATGCTCGATCCCGCAGATCCGCTCTTCGCGCCGATTGCACGGACTTTTTACGAAGAACAGAAAAAAATCTTCGGCGAAAATTTGTATTTCGCCGCCGATCCGTTTCACGAGGGCGGGAACGCCGGCGATATGAATCGCGGGAACGTTTTCCGGCAGGTGCAGGACGCGATGCTCGATTTCGAGCCCGAGGCAACGCTCGTCAAACAGTGCTGGCAAACGTCCAACGCCGAAATGTTCGAAGCCGGGAAAAAAGACCGCACGCTCGCGCTCGACCTGTATTGCGACAAAGCTCCGTTTTGGCAAAACTGCAACGGCTACGACGGCACGCCGTGGGTGTGGTGTCTGCTTCAAAATTTCGGTGGGAACACCGGAACGGAAGGCGCGTTGCAAGGGCTTTGCGACGGGCTTCGCAACGCGATGACCGCCGACAACCGCGGGAAGCTCGTCGGCGTCGGAATCGTTCCCGAGGGTTCGTTCAACAATCCCGTGATTTTTGAGCTGCTCTCCGACATTGCCGTCACGGGAAGCGTTCCCGAAAATCTCGAAAAATGGCTCGAGGGCTACCTGTCGGCGCGCTACGGAAAATCCGGCGCAAAGGCACTCGTTCCCGCGTGGAAAATTCTCGCGAAAACCGCGTATTCCTACACTGCGCAGGAAGGTCCGATCAACTCCGCCCTGCCCGCGCGTCCGCATTTCGGGAAATTCATCAAGGCGCGCTACTGGGCGTCCAACATGGCGATTCCCTACGACAACGCCGAGCTGCTCGAAGCGCTGAAAATTTTCGACGCGAACAAGGAAAAACTTCAAGACCGCGAAACGTTTCGCTACGACTACGCCGACCTTTTGCGCCAAGTTACGGACAACCTTTCGCACACAATTTTCGCGAAACTCAACGCCGCAATGGAATCGAAAAATAAAGCCGCGTTCGCCGACGCATCGAAAGATTTTATGCGGCTTTTCGAGCTTCTCGACACGCGTTTCTCGCAGTTCCCGCGATACAAAAACGATGCGCGAAACTTTTCTCAAAGTTTCGCCAAGTGGTGCGACGACGCGCAAAAATCCGGTCGGGAAAAAGAATACGCGCTCAACTGCGCAAAACTCCTGCTCACGCGCTGGGTCGAACGCCCCGGAACCGATCTCGACGACTACGCATTCCGCGAATGGACGGGGCTCACGGGAAGCTACTACGCCCCGCGCTGGAAAATGTTTTTCGACGAAGCAAAAAAAGCGCTCGACGCGGGAACGGACTTCGACCAAAACGCTTTCAACGAAAAACTCAACGAATTCGAAACATCGTGGAAGCCGGATAAAAACACGCTCCGCGAACCGAATCCGAATATCGCCGCGCCCGTGCGGGAACTCGAAAAACTTCAGAAAAAATACGCGGGAACGCAGCTCGAAACCGAACGCCCGCAGGACGGTCCCCTCGGTGTCCAAACAAGGTGAGTTTTTGCCGTAGGCAAAAAAAGTTGAGGAGTTGAAAAGTTGATTCGGCGCTTCGCGCCTGTTGATTCCCG
>CAVEBA010000158.1:0-3959 GCA_963613695.1 Sphaerochaetaceae bacterium | reverse complement strand
TCCGCCCCCAAGAAAACAATCCCTTAAAAAACTTCTATTACTTCCAGTAAAAAAATTACTGCCGATCGCTGTTTTCAGCTTTTTTTCTTCTGATAGAAGATGACGCAGGACAGCGGCGGGAGATTGATTTCGATGGAGAACGGGCGTCCGTTCCATTCTTTTTTCTCTGCCTTGACGCCGCCGAAATTTCCCTGACCGGTTCCGCCGTAGCATTCCGCGTCGGAATTGAAAATTTCCGCCCAAAATCCGTCCGCGGGAACGCCGATGCGATACGTGCGTTGAACGGGCGTGAAATTGCAGGCGACAACCCACATTGTTTTTTCGTCTGCGCCTTTGCGCAGATAAGTGAGCACGGAGTTGTCGCCGTCGTTGGCGTTAATCCATTCGAAGCCTCGGTAATCCTGGTCGAGCGCGGCGATGGTCGGCTCGGAGGTGTAGAGCTTGTTCAAGTCGCGCACGGCGCGGCGGACACCTTCGTGATCGATGTACTTGAGCAAATGCCAATCGAGCGATGCATCGTATTTCCATTCGTGCGACTGCCCGAACTCGCCGCCCATGAAGAGCGTTTTTTTGCCCGGCCAAGTCCACATATAGCCGAAAAGCGCGCGCAGATTCGCCGCCTTTGCCGTCATGTCCGACTGCGGCATTTTGTTGATCAGCGAAGCTTTCCCGTGAACGACTTCGTCGTGCGAAAGCGCGAGCATGAACTTTTCGGAATACTGGTAGAGCATCGCGAAAGTCAGCTTGTTGTGGTTGTACTTTCGGTTGATCGGATCTTCTTTCATGTATGCGAGGGTGTCGTGCATCCAGCCCATCGCCCATTTGAAATCGAATCCGAGACCGAAATCGCGCGTCGGACGCGTTACGCCCGCGAACGACGTCGATTCTTCCGCGATCGTGATCGCGCCCGGGTGATATTGGTGAACGAGATCGTTTGCGCTGCGCAGAAAATCGATCGCTTCGAGATTTTCTTTTCCGCCGTAGCGGTTCGGAATCCATTCGCCGTCCTTGCGGGAATAATCCAAATAAAGCATCGCGGCGACGGCGTCCACGCGCAGTCCGTCCACGTGGAAACGATCGAGCCACGAGAGCGCGGAACCGAGCAAAAATCCGCGCACTTCGCAACGTCCGTAATTAAAGACGAGCGTTCCCCAGTCCGGCTGTGCGCCTTGCCGCGGGTCGGCGTGTTCGTAAAGGTGCGTGCCGTCGTAGCCGGCGAGCGCGAACGCATCGCGCGGGAAGTGCGCGGGAACCCAATCCATGATGACGCCGATCCCGTTGCGGTGCAGCGTGTCCACCATGAACATGAAATCTTCCGGCGAGCCGTAGCGATGCGTCGGCGCGTAAAATCCCGTAACTTGGTAGCCCCACGACGGCGGGAACGGATATTCCGTCGGCGGAAGCATTTCGACGTGCGTGAAACCCATTTCCTTGCAGTATTCGGAGAGCTGCACGCCCAGCTCGCGATAATTCAGCGGGCGATCGCCGTCCTCGGGAACGCTTCGCCACGAGCCCAGATGCACTTCGTAAACGGAAACCGGTTTTTCCTGCCAGTTTGTAGCGTCGCGCGTTTTTATCCACTTGGCGTCTTTCCACTTAAAGCCGGAAATATCCGCGACGATGCACGCGTTGTTCGGCGGCGGTTCAAAAGCAATCGCGTAGGGATCGATTTTGCAATACGGCGTCGGGTCCTGCTGATTGAGAATTTCGAATTTGTATTTCGTTCCCGCGCCGACGCCCGGAATGAAAATTTCCCAAATGCCGGAAGCGCCGAGCATGCGCATCGGGTGGTAGCGCCCGTCCCAACCGTTGAAATCGCCGACGACGGAAACGCGCCGCGCGCTCGGCGCCCAAACGGCGAACGATGTTCCTTTCACGCCGCCGAGTTCCCGCACGTGCGCGCCCAGCTTCATGTAAACGCGGTGATCGTTGCCTTGGTTGATCAGGTAAAGATCGTCGTCCGAAATCGTTTGCCAAAAACAATACGGATCGAAAATTTCGCGGATTTCGCCCGAATAGCTTTCGACGGCGAGCCGATAGGCGAAAATTTCTTTCGTGCGCGGAAGCCAAAGCTCGAAAAATCCGTCTTCGGTCAAGCGCGGCATTTCCGTGCGTTTTTTTGTTTTTACGTTCACGAGCTCGACGTTTTTCGCATCGCGCAAATACGCGCGAACGACGATGCCCGTTTTGTCGCCGACCATCGCTTGGTGCATTCCGAGAAAATCGTGCGGGTGCGACTGGACAACGTTGGTGAACGATTGCAATTCAGCTTCTGAGATAATCATAACGAGATGGGTTGCGAGAACCGATGATGAATGATGTTTAATACAGGGATAAAACTCCGCCGCGAACGGCGGTGACAACGCCGAAAGTTTGCCGTTCCCGCGCCGCGCGCGCAAGAAAATAACGCCGTAGCGACGAATTCGCCGCGCGGATTTTTCTTCGTTGCGGGAACGCGTTTCTCGCCGTAAATTCCGCATCATGCTTACACAACCGGAAGATTTGAAGGGGCTTTCCATCGGCGCGACGAAAAACGTTCCCGTGCGCAAGCTCGAAGCGTTCCCGAATCACAATCGCAACCGCCGCTACGTTGTCGAACTGCGCACGGAAGAATTCACCTGCGTGTGTCCGGCGACGGGACAGCCGGATTTTGCGACGATTACGATACGCTACATTCCCGCAGAAAAAATCGTCGAATCCAAATCGCTGAAACTTTATCTGTGGTCGTATCGCAACGAGGGAACGTTTCACGAACACGTGACGAATCAGATTCTCGACGATCTCGTGGCGGCGCTCGATCCCGTGTGGTGCGAAGTCGTCGGCGAATTCGGCGCGCGCGGCGGGATCACGATTAAAGTTTCCGCCGAACACGGGCACAGGGAATAACGCCCGCGCATTTTTTTCGCGGAGAAAAAATGGCGGCAAGCGGCGAGCATTCTGAAATCGGCAAGGCGTTCCCGGGCGCGGACGCAGTCGCCGATTTCTGTTCTCATTTGACGAATGAACGCCGGCTTTCGCGCCTAACGGTGCGCAACTACGAAGAAGCCTTGCGCGACTTCGCGCTCTGGGCGAAAGACGCCTGCGGTTTTGCCGGAGATTTTTCCGCGCTCACGCGGCGAGAAATTCGCGATTTCGTCATCGAACGCACACGCGGGAACGCGCCGCTTTCCCGCCGAACGATTCACAATCACGTTTCCGCGTTGCGCACGTTTTTTCGCTGGATGCGGCGGCGCGGCAAACTCCGCGAATCTCCGCTCACCGGAATCGCGCTCCCGAAACTCCCGAAATCGCTCCCGAAATTTCTCACGGAAAAACAGGTCGGCGAGCTCCTCGCCATGCCGCAACAGGCGTTTGAGGACGGGCTCATCGACGCGCCGCAACGCCTGTGCGATTCCGCCGCGCTCGAAACGCTCTACGGCGGCGGGCTTCGAATCAGCGAGCTTTGCGGGCTGACTCCCGCCGCAATCGATTTCCCCGCGGGAACGGTGCGCGTGCTCGGCAAGGGCGGGAAAACGCGAGTCGTTCCCGTCGGCGATGTTGCAATCGAAGCCTTGCGCGCGCTGAAAAATTCCTTGGGCGACATCGCGCCGGACGCACCGATTTTTCGCGGGAAAAATTCCCGCGCCGTCGTTCCCGCGACATTTCAGCGCCGCTTGAAAAAATATCTCGCTCTCGCCGGACTGCCGATGGACATCACGCCGCACAAGCTGCGGCATTCCTGCGCAACGCACATGCTCGACCACGACGCGGATTTGCGTCTCGTGCAGGAACAGCTCGGGCACGCCAACCTTTCCACGACGCAAATTTACACGCACGTCACGCTCGCGCGACTGAAAGCCGCCTAC
The DNA here is from genome assembly GCA_963613695.1 of Sphaerochaetaceae bacterium. Lineage (GTDB taxonomy): Bacteria > Verrucomicrobiota > Verrucomicrobiia > Opitutales > UBA953 > Spyradosoma. The sequence continues at coordinate 114 of CAVEBA010000158.1, read as the reverse complement.
AAAAAAGCGCACCCGCGAGCGTGAAAAAAGTTGAGAAGTTGAAAGTTGATTCGGCGCGCTGCGCCTGTTGATTCCCAAGCAGGTGGGCTGGTGGACTGGCAGACTGGAGAACTG
>CAVEBA010000157.1:0-3999 GCA_963613695.1 Sphaerochaetaceae bacterium | reverse complement strand
AGGCAAAAATCCGCACGCTACTCCTAAACTCCTCAACCTTTTCAACTACTCAACTCTCCTGCGGGAACGCGGATCAGAAAATCGACCACGCGGCGGTGAGCCCCGCGACGACGATCGAGACCATGCTCATCAGCTTGATGAGAATGTTCAAGCTCGGGCCGGACGTATCCTTGAACGGATCGCCGACGGTATCGCCGACAACGGTCGCCTTGTGGCACTCGGAACGCTTGCCGCCGAAGTTGCCTTCTTCGATGAATTTCTTGGCGTTGTCCCACGCGCCGCCGGAGTTCGCCATAAACACGGCAAGAACAAATCCCGCGGCAAGCCCGCCGACGAGAAGCCCCATCACGCCAGAGATGCCGAGCACCGCGCCCGTGATAATCGGCACAATGATTGAAATGAGCGACGGCACAAGCATTTCGCGTTGTGCGCCTTTTGTCGAAATTTCAACGCAACGCGCATAATCCGGCGTTCCCGTGCCTTCGAGAATGCCCGGAATTTCCTTAAATTGCCGACGCACTTCGACGACCATGCTTTGCGCGGCGCGACCGACGGCGTTCATCGTCAGACCGCAGAAAAGGAACGCCATCATCGAACCGATGAACATCCCCGCAAGCACGCGCGGATTCATCAGCGTGACGTCATACCAATTCATGAAATCGACAAAGCTCGCGTGTTGAATTTTTTCCGCGAGATTTTGCGCGGTAACGCCGTTGTCGGCTTCGACGAGACGGCTCAGCCCGACCGGGAGCGCGGAAATATCGCCGTTGCCGACGAGGCGCAGCAACGCGATGCGGATTTCCTCGATGTAAGATGCGAGCAGCGCGAGCGCGGTGAGCGCTGCGGAACCGATTGCGAAACCTTTTCCCGTTGCCGCAGTCGTGTTGCCGAGCGCGTCGAGCGCGTCCGTGCGTTTGCGCACTTGCGGATCGAGCCCGGACATTTCGGCGTTCCCGCCGGCGTTGTCGGCGATGGGTCCGTAAGCATCAGTCGCGAGCGTAATGCCAAGCGTCGAAAGCATTCCGACGGCGGCGATGCCGATCCCGTAAAGACCGAAGCCGAGATGTTTTGCATCAAAAACGTTTGCGAGCGTCACGCCGTCAACCAAGCCGAAGCCGCCGGCGGCAAAAATAAACGAAAGCACGATCGCGATGACAATCGTCACCACGGGAATGCAGGTCGAAAGCATTCCGACGCCGATCCCGGAAATGATCACCGTCGCGGGACCGGTTTTCGAAGATTCCGCGATGCTCTGCGTCGGGCGATAAGTTTGCGAGGTGTAATATTCCGTCGCTTGCCCGATGATGATCCCCGCGAGCAAACCGACAACGACCGAGAGCGAAACGCCGACCCAGTTCGGAATGCCCAACAGGTAAAGAATCGCAAACGTTGCGACAACGATGAGCGCGGAGGAAGCGTTCACGCCGCGACCGAGCGCGGAAAGCAGATTTTTCATCGTCGCGCCCTCGCGTGTGCGCACAAGGTAAATTCCGAAAATCGAAAGCAAAATGCCGACCGCCGCGATAAGCATCGGCGCGAGCACCGCCTTGATTTGCATAGAGACGGCTTCGTTCCCGAAGCCCACGAACGCCGCCGCGCCGAGCGCCGACGTCGCAAGAATCGAACCGCAGTAGGATTCGTAAAGGTCGGCGCCCATGCCGGCCACGTCGCCCACGTTGTCGCCCACATTGTCCGCAATCGTCGCGGGATTGCGCGGATCGTCTTCGGGAATTCCGGCTTCGACTTTGCCGACGAGGTCGGCGCCGACGTCTGCCGCTTTCGTGTAAATACCGCCGCCGACACGCGCGAACAACGCCTGCGTCGAAGCGCCCATGCCGAAAGTGAGCATCGTCGTCGTGATGAAAATCATCTTATGCGTCCCCGTCGCCGAAGCGTCCACCCAGTGCGCGCAACAGTCGAGAATGACCGCCCAAAGGGAAATGTCGAGCAAGCCGAGACCGACGACGACAAGCCCCATCACCGCGCCCGAGCGAAACGCAACTTTCAGCCCGGCGTCGAGCGATTCTCGCGCCGCGTTTGCCGTGCGCGCGCTCGCGTAAGTCGCCGTTTTCATGCCGAAGAAACCGGCAAGCCCGGAGAAGAAACCGCCCGTCAAAAACGCCACGGGAACGACGGGATTTTGCAAACCGTTCACGGCGAGCACGGCGAAAAGAATCGCGAGCGCCACGAAGACGATCCCGACGATTTTGTATTGTTGTTTTAGATACGCCATTGCGCCGGAACGCACGTGCCGCGCAATTTCTCGCATCGTCGGCGTTCCTTCATCGCACTGTTTCATGCGGCGATAAAAATGCGCCGCGAATGCAAGAGCCACGACCGAAGCCGCGGGAACTGCCCAAAATATGGGCTGATTGATGATGTCTGTTTGCATAATAAAAGGGGATCGGAACACCGAGATTTTCGGAGCAAAAACTCCTTTTATTTTACAACCGTAAAAATATTTTTCAACGCAAAGGAACGTTGAAACGCCACCGAAAGATTTTTTTTAAGAATCAAAAAGCTCGAGAACGCGAAGCGCGACGGCATCGGCAACGAGAAGCCCGCGAGCGGTCGGGCGCCACAGGTTTTTCGGCGTCGCGGGATCGAGATAGCCCTCCTCGCGCAACGCGTCCGCAAACGCAACAACGCGCTCCGGCACGGGAACGCCGAAGCGCCGAGCGAGTGTTTCCGCGTCGAAGCCCTCCGCAAGCCGCAATCCGAAAACGAACGCGTCCTCCAAAAGCGAACGCGGCGTGAGCGCGACAACGTCCTCGCGCGCGGGAACGCCGGACGTGAGCGCATCGAGCCAACGCGCAAGATTTGCGGGATTGCGAAAACGCTTCCCGCCGCATTGCGACGCCGCAGACGGACCGTAGCCGAGCCACTCCGCCATGCGCCATGTATTCAAATTATGAATACACGCGCGCCCGGGCTTTGCGTGATTTGCGACTTCGTATTGCGCATAACCCGCTTCGCGCAGGCGCGCCCACGTTTCGAGGTAAATTTGCGCCTCGCGGTCGGGCGATTTTTCCTCGGGAGAAAAATTTCCGGAACGTTGCAGGCGCGCGAACAGCGGCGCGTTTTCCTCGAGAATAAGGCAATAGGCGGAAATATGCTCGGGCGAAAGCGAAATCGCCGTCGCCGAATCTTGCGACCAACGCGCGGGATTTTCTCCGGGAACGGAAAAAATCAAATCGAGATTCACGTTGTCGAAACCCGCATTGCGAATCATTTCAAAAGCAGAAAACACGCTCTTCGGCGAATGCCGACGCCCGAGCACGCGCAACGTTTCCGCATCAAAAGACTGCACACCTAACGAAATCCGATTCACGCCGCGTTCCCGCAAAACGCGGAGCTTGTCCGGCTTGACGGTGCCGGGCGCAAATTCGACGCTCCACTCCGCGGGAACGTTCCCGCCGTTCGCCGCAACGAGCAAATCCGCAAGCCGCGCGAATTTTTCCGCAGAAAGCACGCCCGGAGTTCCGCCGCCGATATAAAACGTCGAAGCCGTGCGCGGGAACGGCACAAGGCGCAGCTCCCGCTCCACACCGGCAAGCCACGCGTCCACGCTCGCGCGGTGCGGCACCTCATGATAAAACGCGCAGTAGTCGCACGCCGTCCCGCAGAACGGCACGTGAACATAAACACCGAAAGGAACGGACGCGTTCACGTTGCGAAAAAAAATTCGTCATTCTTCCGACTCGGCGCGTTTCCCGGCGATGCCGCGCGCAATCAGAACAATTCCGAGAAAGGCGATGAGATGCCCGAGCACTTTCGCGCCGACGGCGACATCGGCACCGACGCTTTCCAACTCGGGAGCGACAAAGCGAGCGACAACAACACCCGCCAACGCAACCAGCGTTCCCGCAACCCAAAACCGAGGGATTTTTTTCATGCAAACAAACATTGTCCGAAAACCGCGTTCCCGCAAAATATTTTTTTTGCCATAAGCAAAAAAAGTTGAGGAGTTGAAAAGGTTTAGGAGTTTAGGAGTATCGT
>CAVEBA010000156.1:746-4087 GCA_963613695.1 Sphaerochaetaceae bacterium | reverse complement strand
TCGGTTTCGCAAGCTATGACGTGAAGCGCACGACCGATTACGGGAACGCGAACGCTTCCGCCGACGGCTGGAACGCCGGCGCGTTTGCGGAAACGGGCGCGGTGCTCACGATTTCGGACGCATACAAGCTCTACGCGATGCCGTATTTCGGGCTTGCGTATACGCACGCGGCGACGGATTCGTTCAAGGAAAGCGGAAGCGATGCGGCGTTTGACGCGGATTCGCTCGCGGGCGACAGCTTGCGCGCTCGGCTCGGTTGCTCGTTCTCGTGGCGATTCGATGTTGCGGGAGCGCGCTGGCGCGTCGGTCTTGACATGGCGTATTCGCACGAATTGCTCGATGACGAAATCGACGTCGATGTAAAGGCGACGGACAACGGCTCGAAGATTTCGGAAACGGCGAAAGCGCTTCCGGAAAACGTGTTCTCGATCGGACCTTCGGTGAACGTGGATTTGACAAAATCTGCGAGCATCTACGCGGGCTACTCGTTCAACGCGGGAACGGATTCCGCAACCGCGCACAACGCAAACGTCGGGTTTAGGATGAGATTCTGATTTTTCGCCGGGAACGGCGAAAAATCAGAAATTAGAACTGAGGAATTAGAAATTAGGAGGTTCACCTAAATTTTTGCCTGCGGCAAAAATCCGCACGAAACTCCTCAACTCCTAAACCTTCTCAACACTTCAACTTTTTTCGCGGAAACGCGGAAAATCAGAAATTAGGAAAGGCTAAACACAATCTTTAATTTCAAAAAAAATAAGGAGAAAAAACAATGAAGACATCGAAACTTTTCATCTCTTCGCTCATTGCCGCTGCCGCGATGAGCACCGTTCCCGCAGGGGCGGACGTTATCGAGCTGGTCAACGGGCAGAAAACGTTCGTAAGCCTTAGCAACACCGGCGCCGGCAACACCTACACGTATTCTGCTCCCGGGAGCGGGTCAACGGACAACGGCGGATGGATTTGGGCCGGCGAAAACCGAAAAGAAATCTATCGCACACTTGTGAGCTTCGGGAGTTCGAGTAGCCCGGCACGCCTGTCCGGAACCGGGCTAATCGCCGTCGGGTTCTGCGGAGGATTCGGGCCGACATGGAAAGAGGGTTGGGTATACGTGTTCGATTTCGTAAATGCGGACGCCTCCGCGTTTTCCGGGAAGTTTTCGCTTATCAACGAGTGGAACAACGATGCTACGGCAAGACTCTCCGGGGCGAGTTGGTCCAACGTGGAATACCTGTTCGGAGGTGTTTCTCGTGAGAAAAATTGGGCTGTTGCTACGCGCGGCTACGGCAACGCATACAGAGGGGCGGACACTCTGGAATTGCAGGGGGCGACAACGCTCGCCGGGATAAGCGGTGTTTCCGAGGGTTACGGATACGGCAGCGTTTCCGACATTAACGCCAAGGAATCGTTGACGACGAATGCCGCGTCCGCCGAACTCACGCTCACCGGCGCGGGTGAATACGCGTTTTACGGAAGTGTCGGAGACAGCGCACACCAAATCGGGATTGTCAAGGCCGGCGCGGGAACGCAAACCTTCGGCGGCGACGCGAAATATCTTTCGTCCGTTTCGGTTTCTGCGGGAACGCTCGCGCTTACCGGCGGAAGCGTTATGATTTCCGGCGAAGCCGCGGTCGCAGGCGGCGCAAAGCTTGATCTTTCCGGTGCGGACGTTGCGCTCGCATCCGCCGTGTCCAATTCGGGAACGGTGACGGTCAATTCAAGCACGGTTTTTGCGCTCTCGGATTCACTGAAAAGCGGCGATACCTACACGCTGATTTCCAACAAAAAAAGCGGGAATGTTGTCGGTTGGAACTTGCTCGCGATTTCGAATTTCCGAAATGCGGACGGCAAGGATTTTTCCGGGCGTTCTACTTTTGATGTTTCAACAGTCGGCACCGTGAAGATTACGGGGGGCGCGTTGTCGCTCTACTGGAAAGGCGGAGCTTCGGGAACGTGGGATACGAGCTCTGCAGACGTGTGGAGCAAGGATTCCGCAAGCGGTACGAGCGAGACATTCGTCGCCGGCGATAACGTGACGTTTGACACGGACGGCGCTGTCGCCGTAACGGTCTCTTCCTCCGGTGTCACGGCGGGAACGATGACGGTTTCCGCGGGAACGGTTACGCTTTCCGGCGGGAACGTGACGGCGAATACTGCAAACATCACCGCGGGAACGCTCGAGCTTTCTTCCGACACCAAATTGACGACGCACGGCGGCATCACGGTCAGCGGCGCCGGCACGTTGAAAATTTCTTCGAAAACGAACATCGGCGGGAACGTAACCGTCGGCACCGGCGGCACATTTGACCTTAACGGCGCGACGAGAGATATCTCTACCACCGGGTTCGGCACGATTACGCTCGCGGGCGGCAAGTTGACCAGTACGGGGTGGAACGTTGACGCCGCATATCAGCAGTTTTACACACTCACGGTAACTGCCGATTCCGAAGTCGGCGGCACGGGAAATTTCGGGCTTATCGGTCCCCTGTACGCGGCAACGACACTCAATCTCGGCGCGAACACGCTGACGAAAACGGACTCCAATGACTTCTGGATCGTCAACACGACGATTTCCGGGGACGGCGGCACGCTCGAAGCTACGGAGGGAAGGTTCCGCGGGCGTCCCGAGAATAAGGTCGCACTCGGCGATGGCGTTACGCTGAAAACGAGCGGGACGGCGGGCACTTTGAATCTTTTGATTTCCTCCATGGGCGCGAACTCGAACCTCACGCTCGCGGGAACGACGGCGAGCACGGTGGCGATTTCCGGCACGGTCGGCGCGGATTCCGGCAACGCGACAATCAATATTTCCAACGGGAACAAGGTTTCCTACACGAACACTACGGCGAAATCGCTGAGCGCCGACATCACGATTTCCGGCGACGGATCGACATTCTCCGTCAGCGACGAAAACGGAGCCGACCACCTGAATTACGAAGGCTTGACGGCGATCACGGTTAAAGACGGAGGCACGCTCGCGCTCGGTAGCAATCATTGGACAATCGGTCAGAATAATTCAATTTCGCTCGACGGCGGCAATATCACGGGAACGAGCCCGAGCTCGCAAGACGGCAATCTCGACATCATCAGCGCAAAAACGATTTCCGTCGGGAACACTTTCGGCAAGGAGTCGAATATTTCTGCGGCGATTCGCCTGAACGAGAATTTGACGCTTGATGTCGCGGCGGACACGGTGCTGAACATCACCGGAGAATTTGCCGGCAGCGGCAACGTCTCGAAAACCGGCGCGGGAACGCTCAAACTCGCGGGAACGAGCACGCTGAGCGGTGCCGTATCGGTCGCGAGCGGCGGTGCGCTCGATTTTTCCGATGGCACTGTTT
>CAVEBA010000156.1:0-736 GCA_963613695.1 Sphaerochaetaceae bacterium | reverse complement strand
GCACTGTTTCGCTCGCATCCGCCGTGTCCAATTCGGGAACGGTGACGGTCAATTCAAGCACGATTTTCGTACTTTCGGATTCGCTGAAAAACGGCGATGCCTACACGCTGATTTCCGACAGCGGAAGCGGGAACGTTGACGGTTGGAACTCGCTCACGATTTCGAATTTCCGTCTTGCGGACGGTGGGAATTTTTCCAAACGTTCTACTTTTGATAAGTCGACGCCCGGTGCCGTGACGATTACCGACGGCGCGTTGTCGCTCTACTGGAAAGGCGGCGCCTCGGGAACGTGGGATACGGAAACGACAACGAACTGGAGCGCGGATTCCGCCGCTACGGTTGCGGACAAGACATTTTACGATCTCGATACGGTCATTTTCGATACGGCGGATGCAGAAGTTTCTGTTTCCGGCACGGTCGTTCCCGGCGCGATTGCCGTGAACGAAAATACGAGGCTGACGGGCACGGACTACTCCGTTGCTTCCGGCGGGAACGTGGAAATCGCGAGCGATAAAACGCTGACGCTTGACGGCACGGGAACGCTGTCCGTCGCTTCCGTCGCGAACCTTTCCGGCGCGGGAACGGTTTCCCTCGGCGAGAATGCCGTTCTTTCCCTTACGGAAAAACTTTCGGCGCAAGCGGAGCTCGGCTCGAAGGTTTCGGGCACGGGAATGATCGCCGTCATCGGCGGCACCGAGAACGGGCAGGGCGTTGTCCTCGGGGACGACTTCGCGGG
>CAVEBA010000155.1:0-4113 GCA_963613695.1 Sphaerochaetaceae bacterium | reverse complement strand
TCCACGTCTCCGCATCGAATCCATTCGCAGAAATTTCCGTCCGCGAAGCGGGCGAGCCGGCGCTAACCGTGGGGCGAGCGCGGGAACGCGCGAGTCCTACGGTTAAATGCGTGAAGAAAACGCGTCTCCGAAGGAGGCGAACTTCCCGGGACCGTCCGACATTGCGGGCGGTTCGCCTCCTTCGGAGACGATTTTCGTTTTGTCGCGTTCCCGCAGGACGCGATGCTTCGCATCGTCGCCCCGCGGTTATCCTATATTCGCCCGCTTCGCGGACGATTTTTTCGCGTTCCCGCGAAAAAAGGTTGAGGAGTTTAGGAGTAGCGAGCGGATTTTTGCCTGCGGCAAAAATTCTTGGGGGCGGAGACGTCCACGTCTCCGCATCGAATCCATTCGCAGAAATTTCCGTCCGCGAAGCGGGCGAACCGGCGCGTTCCCGCGCTTGCGCAAAGCGTGTTTTTTCGCGGATAAAACTTCGCATTTCGGGCAAAAAGATTTGAAAAACGCTCGGCGGCTTGTCATCATACAAGCCCGATATGGCAAATTCACCTAAATTCAAAACGATGGACGCGAACGAGGCTGTAGCCTCCGTCGCTTATCGACTTAGCGAAGTTATCGCAATTTACCCGATTACGCCGTCTTCCCCGATGGCGGAATCTTGCGATGAGTGGTCCGCCAAGCAGATGCCGAACCTTTGGAACAACGTTCCCGTCGTGGAACAGCTGCAATCCGAAGCGGGCGTTGCCGGAGCGGTTCACGGTTCGCTTCTCGCGGGAGCGCTCACGACGACGTTCACGGCGTCGCAAGGGCTTCTGCTCATGATCCCGAACATGTATAAAATTGCCGGCGAGCTTATTCCGTTCACGATGCACGTGACGGCGCGCGCGCTCGCGACGCATGCGCTCTCGATTTTCGGCGATCACTCCGACGTGATGAGTTGCCGTTCGACGGGCTTCGCGATGCTCAATTCCACGTCCGGACAGGAAGCGCAGGACATGGCGCTCATCGCGCATGCTTCTTCGTTGCGTTCCCGCGTGCCGTTCATGCATTTCTTCGACGGCTTCCGCACTTCGCACGAAGTTTCCAAAATCGAAACCATTTCCGACGACGTCATCAAGGCGGTCGTTGACGAAAAAGACATCGCGGCTTTCCGTTCCCGCGCGATGTCGCCGGAACGCCCCTGTGTTCACGGCACGGCGCAGAATCCGGACGTTTATTTCCAAGGTCGCGAAGCCGGCAACAAATACTACGACGCCGTTCCCGCAATCGTGCAGGAAATGATGGACAAGTTCGCCGCCGCAACGGGTCGGCAGTATCACCTTTTCGACTACTACGGAGCGCCGGACGCCGAGCGCGTCATCGTCTCCATGGGTTCTTCCTGCGAAACGATCGAAGAAACGATCGACGCGCTCAACGCCAAGGGCGAAAAGCTCGGGCTCGTCAAAGTGCGTTTGTTCCTGCCGTTTGACGCGAACGCGTTTCTCAAGGTCGTTCCCGCGACGGCGAAAAAAATCGCCGTGCTCGATCGCACGAAAGAAAACGGTTCCATCGGCGAGCCGCTTCTGCTCAACGTTTTTGCCGCTTACATGGAAAAGGGCGGCGCGTTGCCGACAATCATCGGCGGACGCTACGGGATCGGTTCCAAGGAATTCAATCCGGGAATGGTCAAATCCATTTACGACGAACTCGCCAAGGATGCTCCGAAAAAACGTTTCACCGTCGGTATTTACGACGACGTGACGAATCTTTCGCTCCCGTGGGACAACAGTTTCGACATCGAGTCGGACGACGTCAAACGCGCGGTCTTCGTCGGTCTCGGCGCGGACGGCACGGTCGGCGCGAACAAGAATTCCATCAAAATCATCGGCGAACAAACGCCGAATTACGCGCAGGGCTACTTCGTGTATGACTCGAAGAAATCCGGTGCGTCGACGGTTTCGCACTTGCGTTTCGGCCCGAAGCCGATTCGTTCCGCGTATCTCATCAAGAAAGCGAATTTCGTCGCTTGCTCGCAATACGTGTTCATCGGGCGTCAGCCGATTCTCGAATACGCGATGAACGGTGCGACGGTGCTGTTGAATTCGCCGTTCCCGCCGGAAGAAACGTGGAAACGTTTTTCCAAAGAATGGCAGGAAGAAATCATCGCCAAGAAGCTGAAAGTTTTCGTGATCGACGCTTCCCGCGTTGCCGCCGAATCCGGCATGAAAGGACGCACGAACACCGTCATGCAGGCGTGCTTCTTCGCGCTCGCGAACATTCTCCCGAAAGACGAAGCCATCGCGCAGATTAAGAAGTCCATCGAAAAAACCTACGCCAAGAAAGGCGAGGAAATCGTTCAGATGAACTTCAAGGCGGTGGACAATTCGCTCGCCAACTTGCACGAAATCAACGTTCCCGCGACGCCGGACGCCGATGCGAAACCGCAGGTCGCTCCCGCGTATGAGGGCGCGCCGGAATTCTTCAAGAAGGTGCAGGCAATGATGATCGCCAACAAGGGCGATTTGCTTCCGACTTCCGCACTTCCCGCCGACGGAAAATTCCCCTCGGGAACGACGAAATTCGAAAAGCGCGACCTCGCGGCGGAAATCCCCGTTTGGGATTCTTCGCTTTGCATTCAGTGCAACAAGTGCGTGAGCATCTGCCCGCACGCCGCCATTCGCTCCAAGTTTTATCCGGAATCCGCGCTTGCCGGCGCTCCGGAAACGTTCAAGAGCGTTCCGTTTAAGGCGCCCGCGAAAGACGGAGTCAAAAATCTCTTCACGATTCAGGTCGCGCCGGAAGATTGCACGGGTTGCACAATCTGCACGCAGGTTTGCCCGGGCAAGGACAAAAACGATCCTTCCCGCAAGGCAATCATGATGGCGCCGCAGCCGCCGCTGCGCGAATCGGAAGCCAAGAATTGGGATTTCTTCCTGAATCTCCCGGATCCCGATCGCACAAAGCTCGGGAACACGATGCGCGACGCTCAGTTCATGACGCCGCTCATGGAATTCTCCGGCGCGTGCGCCGCTTGCGGCGAAACGCCGTATATCAAGCTCATGACGCAGCTCTTCGGCGATCGCACTTACATCGCCAACGCCACCGGCTGCTCCTCGATTTACGGCGGCAACTTGCCGACCACGCCTTACACGACGAATAAGGACGGTCGCGGTCCCGCGTGGGCAAATTCGCTCTTCGAAGACAACGCCGAATTCGGACTCGGTATGCGCTACGCCGTCGATACCAAGACCGCGATTGCGAAACGCGAACTCGCCGCGCTCGCGCCGGTCGTCGGTGAAGATTTCGCGAAAGCGATTCTCGAAGCTCCGCAAAAAACGGAAGCCGATATCGCCGCCCAGCGGGAACGCGTTGCCGAGCTGAACAAGAAGCTCGAAGCCGCGGGAACGCCCGAAGCGAAATCGCTCCTCGGCGTCAGCGAATTCCTCGTCAAAAAGTGCGTCTGGATCGTTCTCGACACGGAAGTTTATTCCAACACGGGCGGTCAGCAGTCCAAATCGACTTCGATGGCGGCTGTCGCAAAATTCGCCACGGCGGGGAAGAAGCTCCCGAAAAAGGATCTCGCGCAAATCGCGGTTCAATACGGGAACGTCTACGTCGCGCGCGTTTCCATCGGCTACAAGGACACGCAGCTCCTGCAGGCGATGAAAGAAGCCGAAGCGTTTGACGGTCCCGCGATCATCATCTGCTACGCGCACTGCATCGCGCACGGGCTCCGCAATCTCGCGGACGGCGCCGAGCACCAGAAAGTCGCGGTCGAAACCGGCTACTGGCCGATCTTCCGCTACAATCCGGCGAACATCGCGGCGGGCAAGAATCCGTTCTCGCTCGACGTTCCCGCGATGAAAACCGCGCTCGACGAGTTCATGCAGTCGGAAACGCGCTTCAAGGGGCTCAAACGCTCCAATCCGGCGCACGCCGCGGAACTCTACGCAAAGGCGCAGGAAATGGTCACGAACCGCTTCCACTACTATCAGGCGCTCACCAAGACTTACGCGCCGGAAGAAAAGACCGAAGAAAAGAAGTAATCTCCGATTTTCTTCGACAAAAAACGCTCGCGTTCCCGCTCGGGAGCGCGAGCGTTTTTTTTTAGTGAATAATTAATAGTGAATAGTGAAT
>CAVEBA010000154.1:0-4156 GCA_963613695.1 Sphaerochaetaceae bacterium | reverse complement strand
CGCCCTATGTTTGCGGACAAATTATTATCAAGCCCTGTAAGGGCGCAAGCCGTTCTCGCGGGAACGCCGGCTTTCGCCCCTACAGGGCTCAATGTTTTTTTCTCCGAATTCGTAGGGCGTTGCCCTACGCTACTGCTTACCGCGCCGTTGGCGCTCAACTATTTTTGCCGTAGGCAAAAATGAAGTAATAACTCTCCCGCGAAGCGGGAATCAACAGGCGCAACGCGCCGAATCAACTTCTCAACTCCTCAACTTTTTTATCGCGTTCCCGCGAAAAATTATCCCAAGAAGATTTTCGGTTTCGGGAGGATTGCGTAGAGTGCGCGAACGACGATGTAGGTTGCCGCGAACGCGAAGACTGCGGAAACGGGGATTTGCAATGCGAGCGGCACGCCGAGCTTGGTCGCGAGCACATAGCTCGGTCCCACGAAAAAGTAATGCACGATATACACGCCGAAGCCGAGTTTTCCGAGCGTTGCGAGAAAATTCGCGAAGCGTCCGGGCGCGAGTTTGATTTTCGAAATCAGCAGAAACAGCGCCGCGCTCGAGAGCACGACGTTGAGCGAACAATACGTCCAGAAAAGTTCCACCATCGGTTCGGCTTGGAACATTTTTGCGGAGGCGGCGATTTCTTCGGGTGTCGTTCCCGCGATGCATGAGGAGAACGAGGCGAGCGTTCCCGCGAAAAATCCGCCGTCGCGCAACGCGGCGAAAACTTGCGGATTGTCGAGACTTCCCATAAGGCGCACCCAGAAAAATCCGGCGAACGTGAGCAGCGTTCCCGCCGCGAGTGCGGGCAGCGCGACGGCGAAAGTTTTTTTCACGGAAATTTTCTGCGAAGCGCGCGCAATCACGTGCCCGAGCAGGAGATAACCGTTGAATCCCGCGAACGCGTAAAACGTGCCGAAAGCGTTCCACGAACACGTGCCGAAAAGGTAGCCCGAGCCGAACGGAAGATGCGGCGTCAGAAAAACGTCCGCGTAAGGCAACGCAAGCGTTATGCCCCAAATGCCGAGAAATGCAAGCTTCGCGCGCGGCGAAGCTTTTTCGACCCACGCCGAAAAAATCGGCAGATACAAATACAAGCCGATGAGCATGTAGACATACCACAGGTGCACGGAAAAATAGTTGAACGAAAACGGCACGGTCGCGAGCGTTGCCAACGCGGAAGCGAGCGAAGTTTCCGGACCGGCGCCGTCGTTCATAAATCCCGAGTAGGGGAAAAACGTTGTCGTGAGCGTGCGCGCTTCGTCGGGCGTTCCCGTGAGAATTTCCGCGAACCACGGGAACAGCGTGTAGAGCGCCGACCAAATCAGGAACGGGAACAGCACGCGCGGAATGCGTTTTTTGTAAAATTCGCCGAGCCCGGATTCGCGAATCGGCAAAAGCAACGCTCCCGTAATCATCACGAAAAGCGGCACGCTCGGGCGCAACAGCGAACCCCAAATCGCGCCCCAGCGGAGAAATTCCGGATTGCTCGTCGACTCCGGCGAACAGTTGAACGGATCGCAAGCGTGGCACACGACGACGAGAAACATCGCGATCCAGCGTGCGCAATCGATCCACGCGAGGTGCGGACGCGTTCCCGCGCCGACGGAAGGAGTAGCGGTCAAATTCATGCGTTTCAATTTACCCGCTCGCGGGAACGTAAAAAAGCATTTTTTCGCGCGCGGGAACGGATTTACCGGCGGGAACGCTGAAACGCGAGCACGCGAAGGCGACGGCGTTTCACGGAATACGTATCGATAAAGACCGCGAGCGAAGCGCCGATGACGATTGCCACCAAAACAAAAATCGCGACGATCGCGTTTGAGAAAAATTCATAAACGCAGTGTTGCGCCGCCGCGCCCTCGCCGCCGCAACGCAGAAGCCGCAACAGCGCGAGCACCGCGTAATACGCTTTCATTCCGGGAATGAACGGCAACAGCGCCGGGAACGAAAAAACTTCGGACGGATTTCCGCTGATCTGCCCGGCAACAAAGCCGCCCAGCCCGATCGCAAACGCGCCGACGAGCGTCGCGGAAACGACGTCCCAACCGAACGCGAGCATCAGAAACGTTCGCAGAGCGTGTCCGAATGCGGCGAGGATTCCGGAGACGAACAGCAGGCGTTTCGGCGGATTGGAAATTGCGCCGAAGCCCATTCCCGCGAGCGCGGCGAACAACGCGTCGAGCAAAAGCTGCACGGCGAGCGGCGACTGTGCGGGAATCCACGGGAGCGTTGCGGCGTCCGTCGTTTGCGCAAAAAGAAAAAGCGTCGTCATGATTACAGCAGTGTTTTTGAACCGAGAAGCACCACGGCGAGAATCAGCCCGAGCGTCATCGCAAGCACAAGGCACGACGCGTTGACGAGACGGGAAATCCCGGCAAACGCATAGCCCTCCGCGATATCGATTACGCCGTTGAGCAATGGCACGCCGGGAACGAGAAAGAGCACGCTCGTCGAAACCGCGAGATCCGTTTGAAAATCCCACGCGTTCGCAAGCGTTCCCGCGACGAACGATGCGACAAACGCGCTCAGCGCAAAAACGATGAGGTGATTCGCGCGCCATTTCGTAAGCGTTGCGCGAACGAAAAATCCGAGAAACGTTCCCGCGAAAACGACAAGGCTCGAGCGCACGCCGCCGTTCGGCAGAGCGTATCCGCCGAGCAAATAACAGAACGACGCGTTCGCGAGCGCGACGAACGCCCACAGGCGCACGCCGGAAATGCGTTGCGTTTCGCTCAAAATTTTTTCGTAGCGGGAACGGCATTCCGCCGGCGAAAGTTTTTTGATGAAAACATCCCACGTCAAAATTCGCAGTGCGGAAAGCATGCGAAAATTCAGCGCGGCGGGACGCGTTTTGCGCACGATTGTGAGCGGCGATGCCGCGGGATCGGTGTTCCCGCCGAGAAGCGTAAGCGTCAGCGTTCGCGGGAACGCGAGCAAGTGAACTTCGTAGCCGAACGATTCCGCAAGGCGGCTGACATTGCGGTGCACGCGCGAAGTTTGCGCTCCCGCGCTGAGCAACGCATCGGCAACATCAAGGAGCAACTCCGCAATTTCTCTCGGCGATTCGGCGTTCGCGGACATCGGATTCACGACAAAATTCGCGCTTGCGGGAAATCGTTTTTTACGCGCAGAAAATGAGAATCAGCAACTGCGCCGTGAGCACGCGCAGGAACATCGTGAGCGGATAAACCGTTGCGTAAGCGACGTTCGGCGCTTCGTTTTGCGCGATGCTGTTTGCGTAAGCGAGCGCGGGCGGATCGGTCGTCGCTCCCGCGACAAGTCCGAGAATCGAAAAGTAATTCAGTTTGAAAACGCCGCGCGCGACAATCCCCACGATGAGCAGCGGGATCGTCGTGATGCAAAATCCGATCAGCACCCACCAGTAGCCGCCGTTGATCACGGCTTGCAGGAAGCCGTTCCCGGCGCCGAGACCGACGCTCGCGAGAAAGAGCAAAATCCCGATTTCGCGAATCATCAGGTTTGCCGCAATCGGCGTGTAGGTGATCAGATGCGATTTGTAGCCCCAGCAGCTAAGCAAAATTGCGACGATGAGCGGACCGCCCGCGAGACCGAGTTTCAGCGGCTGAGAAAGCCCCGGCACCGCAAACGGAATGCTCCCGAAAAATACGCCGATGCCGATCCCGAGGAAAATCGAAACAAGATTCGGGCGATCCAGCCGTTTCAGCTCGTTCCCGAGAACTTTTTCGACTTCGTTCACGGCGTGTTCGGGACCGACGACGTTCACGCGGTCGCCGATTTGCAGGCGCAGTGTCGGATTCGCGATGAGCACGACGCCCGCACGATTGATGCGCGTAATCGCCACGCCCATCGACGTATACGCGTCAAGCCGCCCGAGCGCGCGCCCGTTCACGCTTTCGCGCGTAACGATGATGCGCCGGCGCACGATTGCGGATTGGATGTGTTCCCAATCTTCGACGCCCCAGTTGACGATTTTTCCGAAAAATGCCGCCAGCGCTTCCGCATCGTTTTTCGCGGAAATGACGAGCAGACGGTCGCCCGTTTCGAGCACAGTGTCGCCCGTCGGAAGCGTCGGCGGATTTTCCCCGCGACGATGGCGGGAAATGACGAAGCGCCGACTGAACAGGCGCGTGATTTCGGAAATTTTTCTCCCGACGATTGCGGGATTTTGCACTTCGAGCGTAAC
>CAVEBA010000153.1:0-4228 GCA_963613695.1 Sphaerochaetaceae bacterium | reverse complement strand
TAATTTCTAATTCCTAATTCCCCATTCACAAAAAAAAACGCGCTCCCGAGCGGGAACGCGTTTTTTTTTCGTGAAAACGAAAACGGGGAAAACTTATTCGCCGTCGTCGCCGATCGCATCGACCGGGCAGCCGGCTTTCGCTTCTTCGCACTGCGCGACTTCGTCGTCCGTCGTCGGCTGTTTGATCACGACCGAAACGCCGTCATCGTCGTTGCGCCCGAAGAACTCGGGAGCAGCGGAACGGCAGAGATCGCAATCGATGCACTGCGTGTCCACGTAGAATTTTCCGGGAACGTTTCCGTTTGTCTTTTCGTCTTTGTTTGCCATAGCGTTGCCGATTTTGCCCGCGAAAACCGTCTTTTGGCAACGAAAAACGCTCCCGCGCAAATCGTTCCCGCGAGGAAATCGCGCTTGAAAAAGCCGTGCGCGTGGTGCGTAATTTTCGCCGTTTCCCCATTCCCCGACGATGTCCGACGCGTCCATTCCCGACAAGAAAAACGAGCTTCTCAGCGACGAGGAGTTGCGTTCGCTGGCGCGTCGGCACGCCGCACAATTTCGAAATTTTCGCGAACGTCGCCGGCGGGAACGCGAGTTGCGGGACCGCGAGTTCGAACTCCGCTCGCTCGCGAGCCGCGCGTTTGCGGCGGGAAGTTTTCACGCTTCGCAAAATTCGGAAACGCCGCCGCCCGCGCCGCGCAAAAGCGTTCCCGCGCGCAAAAAAACCGTCGAGAAAAATGCGGCGGTGCACGTTCCCGTGCGCCGTCCGGCGATTCCGTTCCCGCGCAAAAAACGCGCACGTTTCGCGCCCGCGCTCTCCGCAACTCCGCTCGCAAAATTTCTGCGAAAAATCGGCGCCGAGGGGCTTTCCGCTTCGCTGATTCTTCACCTCGGACTCATCATTTTCGCGTTGTTCTGGGTTGTCTCGACTTACGTTGAAACCAAGGAAGACACGCCGCCGGAATTTTTCTTTTCCGGAAGCGGCGGCGGACGCGACGGCGATCGCCCGTCCTACGCCGATGTGCAGGCAACGCGCCGCAACGCCGGAAAAATCAACGCGGCGCGGCGGGAACACAAAATCGTTTCCAAAGTCGCAAAATCTTCCGTCGTTTTGCCGGAAATGCCTGCGCTCCCGCGCACGACAACGTTCACGCTCACGCCCGCACGTAGCGCACTCGCGTTCGGAAATCTTTCCTCCGGAAGCGGTGGCGGGCTCGGCGGCGGAATCGGCGCGGGAACGGGCGTAGGAATCGGCGGCGCACGCAATTTCGTCGGAAAAATCAAAACGACGCAGAAAATTCTCGGCACTAACGTTACCGCCGAAAAACTCGCCGTCTACATGGACAATTCCGGGTCGATGACAACGGTCATTCCCATCGTTCGCGCCGAGATTTTGAAAAAATTTCCGACCGCCGATGTCTACGAAATTTTCGGTTGCAGAATGAATCGGCTCCCCGACGAAGCGCTCCGCCCCACGAAATCGTGGACGCGGGAACGCAACAACCTGCTCAAAAAATTTTCTCGCGAAAAAAAGGCGCTCGATAACCGCGCCGCCGCAAGAAAAATCGAAGCCCGACAAAAGAAAAATTCGCGAAAAAACGGATTCCTCGGGAACGATTCCGATACCTCGTGGACGCTCGGGCTCAGCAGCTACGGAACCGCTCTGCTGAACGAATTGCTGGGCGGGGACGTTCACGCCGTCGACCTCGGAAACTGGCTCGACGCAGTCGTTACCGATGGCGGCTACGATGCGATTTTCGTTTTCGCAGATTTTCAGGATTACGCCGACGGCGAGCTTTCCAACGAAGAAACCGTGCAGAAACGCTGGCTCAACAGCGCACGCAAGCACGAACAGCGTTTTTATTTCTTCACCACGGAAATGATGCCGCAAAACATTTTCCGCACGCTCGCCGAACGCACCGGCGGCGAAATCGCCATTCCCAAGGAAACCGCAAAACAATCGTTCGAAGCTCAGCTGACCACCAAAGAATTGAAAAAACTCAAGCAACGGAAAAAACCTGCCGTTCCCGCCGACACCGCGAAACAAAATTTCGACGACGAAGAAAGCGAAGGAGAAGAAGATTTCGATGAATCCGAAAACGCGGAAACCGCCGATGCGTTCGACGAGGAAAATTTCGACGTTCCCGCCGACTCCGACGACGATTTTTCGGAAACGGAGCAAACCGACGACGGCGTTCCCGCAACCGGCAGGAAAACGCCGCGGGAACGAATTTCAAGCAAAAACTCAAAAAAACACTTGCCAAGCATCGAATAAAGTTGTTCCTTTGGAACTTCACATTTTTTTCAGCAACAATGAAAGCGACAATCATCACGCAAGGCCGCCAGTTCACCGTCAAGGAAGGCGATGTTCTTTTCGTCAACCGCTATCCTGAAACCAAGGCGGGCGACACCGTCACCATCGATCAGGTTATCTTCGCGGGCGAAGGCGAATCTGCGAAAGTCGGCACGCCGACGATCCCGGGCGCAAGCGTCACGGCAAAAATTCTCGAAAATAAGCGCGGCAAGAAAATCGTCATCTTCAAGATGAAACGCCGCAAAGGTTATCGCCGCACGCGCGGTCACCGTCAGGAACTGTCGGTCATCAAGATCGAATCCATCAACGCGTAAGCGGTTTTTGATTTAACAGAAGGACAAACAATGGCACATCATAAAGGCGGAGGAACTTCTTCCAACGGGCGCGACTCGAATGCGCAGCGCCGTGGCGTTAAACTTTACGGCGGGCAATTCGCCAAAGCCGGCAACATTCTGATTCGTCAGTGCGGCACGAAAATGCACGCCGGACACAATGTCGGAATGGGGCGCGACTACACGCTGTTCGCTCTCAAGGACGGCACGGTCGTCTGGGACAAGGCGCACCGCAAAGTCTCGATCACTCCGGTCGAAGCATAAAGCTTTTTCATTAGTAAAACACATGGCATACGGGCGTTCCCGCAATTTCGCGGGAGCGCCCTTTTCTTTGAACCGGTAAGGAACAAAAGGCAAAGAAGATTTTTAACCACGAAGAAACACGAAGAACACGAAGTCCATAAAAAAATCTTCGCGTTCATTCGTGTTAGTTCGTGGTTTCTTTCTTAAAAAAAACGTTCCCGCGAGGTATCCCCGCGGGAACGCCAACTAATCACATGAAACATCCGACGAGTTATCACGCTCGCCGGAAAACCTTTTTATTTCGCACGACGCCGACGACGCGCCGCAACAAGCGCCAACGCTCCGACACCTGCAAGCAACCCGAACGTCAACGGCTCGGGAATGACGAGAATTGCCTGTGATGCCGCAGTAATTTCCTCGGCTGTCGGAGAACCGGAAAAAATGCTCGCACCGCTCAGCACCGATGTGTCGGCAAGCGTAATGGAGGAGTAGGTAGCCGTGCTCGTCAAAGTGCCGAAAGAATAACCAGCGCCGTTATTCGCTTTAAAAAGGACGCCTGTGTCATCGTAGAGCGCGGTTCCTTTCGCGGTAGTCCCACCTGCTAGGTTCGCACCGACAAGCGTCATCGTAACGTAACTTTTCCCGGCAACATCGTATTTCTTATCCCACAGCGTGCTCCACGAAACGTAATACGACGAGGAATACGCGCTGTCGTTCCACGTGAATTGAACACCATTCGCAATTGCGGCAAGACCGATTGCAGAAGAAGTGGAACTTGCCGAAGTCCTGTAGTCGACCAATTGCACCGAGTCTCCGGAATAGGTCGAAGACGAATCCGTAATCCCGAGCGCAGTCAGGTCGAGGTTGAACGTAATCCCGGCGGTGTAACGAGAGGAAATGCTTGTAAACAATCCGTCACCGGAAAACGTTCCGGTGCTACCGGAGACATCATAACTTATCGCGGATTGTACTGCACTTTCTCCCAGATCCGAAACGGTGATGACCGTTGCCGCATTTGCGAAAACCGTTCCCGCGGCGAGGAGTGAGGTAATGGCGATGATATTTTTCATTATTTAGGGGTTCCTTTTCTGTTAACTTTTTTGAAGAAATCAGACCTGCGGGAACGGTTCCCGCATACTCGTCTCAATTTCTACGCGCTATTTTGCAAAAAAAAAACGGAGCGCAAGCTTTTTTTGCAAAAACGCGAAAAATGTTGAGGAGTATCGTGCGGATTTTTGCCTACGGCAAAAATTTAAGGTGAGCGTTATTCACTATTCACCATTCACTGGTGCGGATTCACACATAGGTAACAAAACGGAGTCAGACATAGGTAACAGTTTCA
>CAVEBA010000152.1:0-4274 GCA_963613695.1 Sphaerochaetaceae bacterium | reverse complement strand
CGGGAACGCGCTCTCCCTGCGGTTAGCATCAGTTCGCCCGCTTCGCGGACGATTCAAGCGTCGGAGACGCGAAACGTTTCTAACCCCACGCGTGAGCGTGGGGAACGCGCTACGCCCCAATCCGGAGCGTCGGAGACGCGACACAAATCTCGGAGCATTCGTTGCGAAGACGTGGACGTCTCCGCCCCCAAAAAACGCATCTGTGTTCATCGGCGACATCTGCGGCGAGAAAAATCAGGCGTTTCGAATGACCTCGACAACGCGGGCGAGGTCGGCGTCGGTGAGCGACGAGCCGGAGGGAAGGCAAAGTCCGAGAGAGAAGATTTTTTCCGAAGTGCCGTTCCCGTAGAACGGATTTTTCGCGTAAACGGGTTGCAAATGCATCGGTTTCCAGAGCAGACGCGATTCGATATTTGCCGCGGCGAGTTTTTGCCGAAGCGCATCGTTGTCCGAGCCGTATTTTTCGGGATCGACCAAAATGCACGTGAGCCAGAAATTCGAGTTAAAATCTGCGTTCGGCGCGGCTTTCACGGTGATTCCGGGCGTTCCCGCGAGCGCTTTTTCGTAAAACGCGTGGATTTCGCGACGGCGGGCAACGTGTGCCGCGAGCACTTCCATTTGCCCGCGACCGATGCCTGCGCAGACGTTGCTCATGCGGTAGTTGTAGCCGATTTTTTCGTGATGATAATACGGGCGGTCTTCGCGTGCTTGGGTCGCGAAAAATTTCGTGCGCCGAGCGTCTTCGTCCGTGCGGCAAATGAGCGCGCCGCCGCCGGAAGTGGTGATGATTTTGTTCCCGTTAAAAGAAAGCGCGGCAAACGCGCCGAACGTTCCGCACTTGCGTCCGCGAAATTCCGAACCGAGCGCTTCGGCGGCGTCTTCGAGCACGGGAACGCCGTATTTTTCGGCAACGGCGAGGATTTCGTCGATTTTTGCGGGCATGCCGTAAAGGTGCACGGGAACGATCGCTTTCGGGAGTTTTCCGGTTTTTTCGCGGCGGTCTAAAATTGCTTTTTCCAAGAGCGCGGGATCCATGTTCCAAGTGTCCGCTTCGGAGTCGACAAACACGGGAACGCCGCCGCAATAAACGACCGGATTCGCGCTCGCCGCAAACGTGAAGCTCTGGCAAATCACTTCGTCGCCCGCACCCACTCCGAGCTGAACCAACGCAAGATGAAGCGCCGCCGTGCACGAATTGAGCGCGACTGCATGCCGCGTTCCCGCGTCCGCACCGAGCGCCGAGACAACCGCCTGTTCGAACGCGTCGAGATTCGTTCCCGCGGGCGCAATCCAGCCGCTCGCGAGCGTTTCCGCGAGGAATTTTTCCTCGTTGCCGGAAAGGTGCGGCGGCGAAAGCCAAATGCGTTTTTTCGAGGCGTTCATTTTTGCCGGTGCAAATGAAAATACTTTTTCATGAAAACAACGTAAAACGCGCTCAACAGCGTTCCCGCGCCGAACAGAATTCCCCAGCGCGCGAGCGTTCCCGCCGGATACGCAAGCACGAATGCGGAAGAAATCACAGCTTGAACCGCGAAATATCCGAGCGAGACGACAACGTGCGGCACGCGCAGCTCGTTCGACAAAATTTGGTAAAGGTGTTTGCGGTGCGCCGTGCCGATATTTTCGCGCAACATCAGGCGATGCACGATTGTCAACACGCTGTCCGTGCCGTAGACGAGAAGCAGAACAATCCAAGAAACATCGCGCGTCTCAATCATCAGCCGACCAAGCAAAAACAAAATGATAAACGCAATCGACACCGACCCGACATCGCCCGCGAAGCAAAGTGCTTTTTTTCGAAAATTAAACACGCAAAACACGCCCACGGCGGCGAGTATCGTCGCCAAAAACGATGCGTCTGCGAACGGCGCGACGGCGATGTTCGCCCACGCGAGCGCGCCCAACACGGCGAGCGAATACGCTCCCGTAATCCCGTTGATGCCGTCCATAAAATTGTAGGCGTTCGTGATGCCGACGCAAAAAATCAGCGCGACGAGCGCGACCGCCGGCGGGAACGCCGTGAACAGCGCCTGTTCGTGAAACATCAGCGCAAACGCCGCAAAATGGCAGAGTAGGCGAAGTTTGTTCGCGACGGAGAAAATATCGTCGAGAAAACTCACCGTTGCAATCAGCACGAGCCCTGCGAAAAACCACGGGAACGCGAAGTCGTGCGCGCAAAACCACAGCGCCGCCGCAAACGGAAAAATTACGCCGCCGCCACGCCGTGTCGCGACCGCGTGCGAGCTGCGCGCATTCGGGCGATCCGTGATGCCGAAGCGATCCGCGATGCGAAAATAAATCAACTCCGCCGCAAAAAGCGCGGGAACGAGAATCCATTCGTAAAGCGTCATGAGCGGGAGACCTCGGCGGCGGGAACGCGCAAAATATTTTCCTCGGAAATCGGTGTGTACGGACCGTCTTTTACTTCAAAAATGACGGTTCCGCTTTCGAGCGGCGTTACGCCGTGCCACGTTCCCGCCGGAATATGAACGCCGAAATTTCCTTGCGCGGGATCGATTTCCGCAGACTCTGTTACGCGCCCGGAATCGTCGTAAAAATCGACGCGCAATTTGCCGCGCAACACGACGTAGGTTTCCGCCGTTGCGGCGTGTCGATGCGCGGGAACGCTCGTTCCGGGTTCGAGCGCGTTTAGCAAACGCTGGGCGGGCGCGTCGAGCGTTTTGTGAAAATTGCGGTTCATCCGCAGTCGCGGATTCGTTTTCGCCGCGTCGCGCAACGCGTCCAAAAGCGCACTGTCAATCAGTTCCATTACGGACAACAAATTTATTCCCGTAAAAATGCTCGGGCAAAAGACAAGAAGCTTTTTTTTGAGTAGGTTTGCGGCGTTTTGTTAATCAAAGATTTGCAAACGGTGCGTTTTGCGGGTAAAACGTTCGGAAATTACAGCAATGGACAAAAAAATCTGGCTTTCGCTTGCTCATATGGGCGGGCACGAACAGAGCTTCATCGACGAAGCCTTCGCGACGAATTGGGTCGTGCCGCTCGGACCGAATGTGGACGCGTTTGAGGGCGCGCTCGCATCGTATCTCGGCGAAAATCGCCGCGCGGTGGCGCTCAGCGCGGGAACGGCGGCGCTTCATCTTGCGTTGATTCAGCTCGGCGTGGGTGCGGGCGACGAAGTGATTTGCCAGAGCTTCACGTTTGCGGCGAGCGCGAATCCGGTCGTTTATTGCGGCGGCGTTCCCGTGTTTGTCGACTCCGAAGCGGACACTTGGAACATGGATCCCGCGCTCTTGGAAAAAGCAATTTTAGACCGCCGCGAAAAAACCGGAAAACTCCCGAAAGCGATCGTTCCCGTGCACCTTTACGGCATGCCCGCAAAAATCGACGAAATCCTCGCCGTTGCCGAAAAATACGGCGTTCCCGTGCTCGAAGACGCCGCCGAAGCGCTCGGTTCGGAATTTCGCGGACGCAAGTGCGGAACGTTCGGCGCGTTTGCCGCGCTTTCTTTTAACGGGAACAAAATCATCACCACTTCCGGCGGCGGCGCGCTCATTTGCCGCACGGACGAAGACGCTCGGCGCACGAAATTTTTCGCGACCCAAGCACGCGAAGACCGCCCGTATTATCATCACGAAAAAATCGGCTACAACTACCGCATGAGCAACGTCTGCGCAGGCATCGGTCGCGGGCAAATGGAAGTGCTCGCGGCACACGTTGCCCGCCGTCGCGAAATCCACGCGTTTTACGAAAAAGCGCTCGCGGGAACGCCCGGAATCACCGTGAAAGCCGCGCCGAACGCAGATTTTAACTCGAATTTCTGGCTCACGTGCATTTTGGTCGATCCCGAAAAATACGGCTCGGACAACGATGCGCTTCGGCAAAAACTCGCCGCGGCAAATATCGAATCGCGTCTGCTCTGGAAACCGATGCATTTGCAACCCGTTTACGCGAAAAATCCGTTCTACGGGAACGGCACTTCGGAAAAAATCTTCTCTCTCGGACTTTGCCTTCCCTCCGGCTCGTCGCTCACCGACGCCGACCTCGCCCGCGTTGTCGAGGTCATTCGAAACGCCTGATTTTTCTCGCCGCAGATGTCGCCGATGAACACAGATGCGTTTTTTGGGGGCGGAGACGTCCACGTCTTCGCAACGAATGCTCCGAGATTTGTGTCGCGTCTCCGACGCTCCGGATTGGGGCGTAGCGCGTTCCCCACGCTCACGCGTGGGGTTAGAAACGTTTCGCGTCTCCGACGCTTGAATCGTCCGCGAAGCGGGCGAACTGATGCTAACCGCAGGGAGAGCGCGTTCCCG
>CAVEBA010000151.1:0-4284 GCA_963613695.1 Sphaerochaetaceae bacterium | reverse complement strand
CCCTCCTTGTGCGGCCCGCCGATATCGACGAGAGCGCGCCCGAGCAGTCCGTTTTTTTCCGCAGCGAGCGCATTGTCCGCGAGCGATTTCGCGTCCGCGGCGCTCACGCCGTCGAGCCGCGCCACGCGCAGAAAAAGGTGTTTCAGCTCGCCGCTTTTTTCGCGAAGATCTTTGAAAAAGGGATTTGCGACCGCGCCGTTGGCGTCCGTTCCGGGAACGCCGAGCAAGGCGATTTCGGAATCGACGGACGCGCAGTTCACGTCGAGCGGACCGCGTTTTGCAGCGCCCTCGGCGTCGGATTTCGGCAGGCGCGAAGCATCGTTTTCAATGCGCAACGGAACACCTCGGCAAAGCACGACGTAGGAAATTTTTTCGCTCTCGGGAGCGGCGCACCATTCCCGCACGGCGGACTCGGAAACGAGCAACGAAGCGCGTCCGAAATCGTCTGCGGGAACGGAATTTTCCTCGGGAACGACTCCGGCGATCCAACCGCGCGCGACGAATTCGCGGCGCAACGGCGAAAAAACTTTCGCGGAAAAATCGTTCCACGAAATCGTTTCCTTGCGCGGGAACGGCAACGCGACGAGGTTCGCCGCGGGAACGCCGCGCGCCCGCATGTAGTGCTCCGCAACGTCGAGCGATTCCGGATCGTCGGCGTTGGCGACGACGACAACGCGTTCGTTTTCGGGCGTTCCCGCGTCAAATTTCGCAAACGCGGAAAGCGAAATTATCGAAAAAAGAAAAATGAAAAACGGAAATTTCATGAAACGTTTTTTTTATTTTTTTACGCGATATTTTTTTGTGCGAAATCTCGCCGCACGAGCAAACAAACGGCGTGCACGGCGATGCCCTCGCCCGCGCCGAGCGAACCGAGTTTTTCGTTGGTTGTCGCTTTTACGCCGACGCAGGACGCGGGAACGCCGAGCGCCGCGCCGAGCCGCTCGCGCATCGCGGGAACGTATTTCCCGATTTTCGGGCGTTCGGCGATGACGGACGCGTCCACATTGCCGACGCGCCAGCCGAGGCGCGCGGCTTCCTCCGCCGCCTTCGCGACGATTTTCAAAGAATCGATTCCTGCGCACGCGGGATCGTTCGGCGGGAAATAATGCCCGATGTCGGGAAGCCCGGCGGCGCCGAGCACGGCATCGGCGATTGCGTGCGCAAGCACGTCGCCGTCGGAATGCGCCACGGAACCGACGTCCGAAGGAATTTCCGTGCCGCCGAGCACACAGCGCCGCCCGCGCTCCGTGCGGTGAATATCGTAGCCGATGCCGATGCGCATCGGAGGAATTTCGTCTTCGTTCGCCATGTCTCCAATCAAACGGTTTGCGCCCGAGGGAAGCAAAGTTTTTTTAGCGGAGAAAACGTTGCGTTCCCGTGAAAAAATTTTCGCGGGAACGGCGTAAAATCCGCTCAGTGGTCCGCCGGAAGTTTTTCCCGTTTTTTCCTGCTTTTCTTCGCGGGAACGGACGGGAAAACGAACGCGAGCGCACCGTTTTTCACGTCTACGTTAATCGTTCCCGCGGGAAGTTTTCCGTTGCGCAAAATTTCTTCCGCGAGCGGATCTTCGAGATTGCGTTCGACGGCGCGGCGCAACGGACGCGCACCGAATTTTTCATCGTAGCCGGCGTCCACGAGAAACTGCAACGCGGCATCGCTGAGCACGAGTTTCACGTCCTGCGATTCGAGGCGTTTCGCGACGCTCGCCGTTTCGAGCCGAACGATTTGCGCGAGACTTTCTTTCGTGAGCGAGCGGAAAAAAACGATTTCCGTAAGGCGGTTGAGAAATTCCGGTTTGAAGACGCGTTTGACCTCGTCGGAAAGGCGCGATTTCGTTTTTTCAAAATCGACATCCGCGTCGAGCCCGACATCGAATCCCATCGCCGCGTTTTTCTGCAAAATATCGGCACCGACGTTGCTCGTCATGATGAGAATCGTGTTGCGAAAATCGACCGTGCGCCCGAGCGAATCCGTGAGCCGACCGTCTTCGAGCACTTGAAGCAAAAGCTGAATCACGTCCGGATGCGCCTTTTCGATTTCGTCGAACAGCACGACGGAATACGGCTTGCGGCGCACGGCTTCGGTGAGCATGCCGCCTTCTTCGTAGCCGACGTAGCCGGGCGGCGAGCCGATGAGCCGCGAGACGGTGTGCTTTTCCATGTATTCGGACATGTCGATTTGGACGAGCGCATCGCGTTGCCCGAACATGCGTTCGGCGAGCGTTTTCGCGAGATGCGTTTTGCCGACGCCCGTGGGACCGAGAAAAAGAAACGAACCGATCGGGCGGCGCGGATCTTTCAAATCGGCGCGGGAACGCCGCAGCGCACGCGCGATGACCGTGCAGGCTTCGTCCTGCGCGACAACGGATTTGTGCAAATCGTTTTCGAGCTCGAGCAATT
This sequence comes from Sphaerochaetaceae bacterium, assembly GCA_963613695.1. GTDB lineage: Bacteria > Verrucomicrobiota > Verrucomicrobiia > Opitutales > UBA953 > Spyradosoma. Next base: position 1,885 of record CAVEBA010000151.1, on the reverse strand, counting down.
TTTGCGCTTCGGATTTTTCCATGCGCGTGAGCGGAATTCCCGTCCAATCGGAAACGACGCGCAACACGTGGTCTTCCGTGACGGGCGTCGCGGAAGAATCGCGTTCCCGCCGCCATTCTTCGGTGAGCGCATCGCGTTCGGCGACGAGTTTCTTTTCCTCGGTCAAAAGCGTTCCCGCGAGTTCGTAGTTTTCCGCATCGGACGCGGCTTTTTTTTCGGCGATGACATCGTCGATTTTTTTAGAAATTTCGGCGAGCGCTTTCGGCGGCTCAAACGAATCGATGCGCACGCGGGAACCGGCTTCATCGAGAATATCAATCGCCTTGTCGGGCAAATTGCGTTCGGTGATGTAGCGGTCGGAATAACGCACGGCGGCGACTATCGCTTCCGGCGTGTAGCGACAACGGTGATGCGCTTCGTATTTCGGCGCAACGCCCTGCAAAATGCGCACCGCATCGTTGACCGACGGCGGCTCGACTTTCACGCTTTGGAAACGGCGTTCGAGCGCGGGATCCTTTTCGACGGATTTGCGATACTCGGCAAGCGTCGTCGCGCCGATGCACTGAATTTCGCCGCGGGAAAGCGCGGGTTTGAGAATGTTTGCCGCGTCCATCGAACCCTCGGCACCGCCCGCGCCGATAATCGTGTGCAACTCGTCGATGAAAAGAATGACGTTTTTCGCGCGGCGAATTTCTTCCATCACGAGTTTGATGCGTTCTTCAAATTGTCCGCGATATTTCGTTCCCGCGACCATCAGCGCAAGATCGAGCGCGACGAGGCGTTTGCCCGCGAGCAATTCGGGAACGGAACCCGAGGCAATCGCCTGCGCAAGCCCCTCGACGATCGCGGTTTTGCCGACACCCGCTTCGCCGATGAGCACGGGATTGTTTTTCGTGCGGCGGCACAAAATTTGAATTACGCGACGAATTTCCGTAGCGCGTCCGACAACGGGATCGACCTCGCCGCGCCGCGCGATTTCGGTAAGATCGCGCCCGAACGCTTTCAGCGCGGTCATTTTTTCCTGCCGTCCCCGCGCTCCGCTTTCGATGGGATCGCGCATCTGCGGTTCGTCATCGTTCCCGCCGGGAGTATCCGCGGGAGCGGAATCGAGAGCATCGTTCCCGCCGGCGGCAACGCCGAAAATATCCCCGCTTTCAGCGGACGTTCCCGCGGCGTTGGGATCGAGCTCGATGCGCACTTGCCGACGCGTTTTTTCAAGATCGAGCCCACGCATTGTGAGCGCCCGCGCGGCAATGCCCTCGCCCTCGGCAATCAAACCGAGCAAAAGATGCTCCGAGCCGATGTAATTGTGACCGAGATTTTTCGCTTCGCGACGCGCAAGAAGCAAAACTTTCTGCATGCGCGGCGTAAGCGAAACGGGATTGGAAATTTCTACGTTTTCGGGACCGGGTTTGAGATGGCGCTCGATGAGCGCGCGCAAATTTTCGGGATCGACGCCGAGCCGCACGAGCGCATTGTGCGCAACGCCGCTACCGAGCCCGAGTAGCCCGAGCATCATGTGCTCCGTGCTCACGTAATTGTGATGCAGACGCGCCGCCTCGCTCGCCGCATTGCGCATCGCTTCTTTCGCCCTTTTCGTAAAATTGTCGTCGTTGTTCATCTTGGAAAGAAAGATTATGTGCACATTCAATGCCAAGCGCGACTTTTTGCCGAGGGCAAAAAAGTTGAGGAGTTGAAAAGGTTTAGGAGTTGAGGAGTTTCGTGCTGATTTTTGCCTGCGGCAAAAATTCTTGGGGGCGGAGACGTCCACGTCTCCGCATTTTGATTTTTTTGCCGTAGGCAAAAATGAAGTATGTCCAAGCGTCGAAGACGCGTCCCTTTTAGAAACCCCAGACGGAAGTCTGGGGTAGAATCCGAAAGACGA
>CAVEBA010000150.1:0-4294 GCA_963613695.1 Sphaerochaetaceae bacterium | reverse complement strand
CGCTTGCCGAGTTCCCGAAACGATTTATGCTCTGCGCCAATGAACGAAATTCCCCTTTTCGCCTCTTTGTCCGAATCCGTCAGCGCGTGGTGGAGTGCGCTCGGCTGGGACGCACAAATTTTTTACGCCGTAGGCGGGATCGCGCTCGCAATCGTGCTGATTCAAGCGTTGCTGACGCTCGTCGGAATCGGCGATGTCGGCGCCGAGACGCCCGACGATCTCGCGCCCGATGCGGACGCACCGCACGATGTCGGGCTCGGGCTGATTTCCGTGCGCACGCTGACGGCGTTTTTCCTCGGTTTCGGGCTCACGGGCGGATTGTTGCTCGAAGCGGGAACGGCGTTCCCGTGGGCACTCGCGGGAGCGGCGGCGGTCGGCGCGATTTTTCTGCTGATTATTTTCCGAATTATGAAACTGCTCTACGGACTGCGCTCGTCCGGGAACGCGGATTTCGCTTCGGCGAAAGGCTCGACGGGAACAGTCTATGTCGCCATTGCGCCGAATCGCGTTGCGGGCGGGCAAGTCGAAGTGCTCGTCAGCGGGCGCGTGATGACGCTTCCCGCGCTGACTGCGGGCGCTGAAAAAATTCCGGCGGGAACGCTCGTCCGCGTTGTCGAGCTTGTTCCGCCGAACATTTTACTCGTCGAAAAAATCACGGAAAAATCCTAATCGGCGTTCCCGCAAAATCATTTTTTTCATCTTTCTTTTTTTCAACAAATCACACAAAAAAATCATGCTGTTCTACATCGTCGCAGGTATCGTCATTCTCATTCTCACAACGTTTTTCGCGTTTTCCGCGCGCTATCGGCGTTGTCCGTCCGACCGCATTCTCGTCGTCTACGGGAAAGTCGAGGGCGGGCGCTCCGCCAAGTGTTTGCACGGCGGCGGCACGTTTGTGTGGCCGATTGTGCAGGATTACCAGTATCTTGATTTGACGCCGCTCCCGATTGATATTCGGCTCGAGGGCGCGCTCTCCAAGCAAAACATTCGCGTGAACACACCGTCCACGTTCACCGTCGGCGTTTCGACGGAACCGGGCGTGATGGAAAATGCGGCGGAACGCCTGCTCGGGCTCGGGCTCGCCGAAATCAAGGATTTGGCGAAAGACATCATTTTCGGGCAAATGCGCGTCGTGCTCGCGACGATGGATATCGAAGAAATCAACGCCGACCGCGACAAGCTCATCGCAAACATTTCCGGCGGCGTCGAAGTTGAGCTCCGCAAAGTCGGTCTGCGCCTCATCAACGTGAACATTCAGGATATCACGGACGCTTCCGGCTACATCGACGCGCTCGGGCAGGAAGCCGCATCGAAAGCGATTAACGAAGCGAAAGTCAAGGTCGCCCAAGCGCAACGCGACGGCGAAATCGGCGCGGCGGAAGCGCGCAAGGATCAAGCGATTCGCGTTGCCGCGGCGATGGCGGAAGCGACGCGCGGCGAAAATTTGGCGGCGATTGACGTTGCCAATTCCAATGCCGACCGCCGCACGAAGGAAGCGGAAGCAAACCGCGTTGCAACCGCCGCGGAAAAAGTCGCACAAGCGAAAGCGCTCGAAGAATCCTACGTCGCCGAAGCCGAGGCGGAAAAACAGCGCGCTTCCCGCGAAAAGGCTTCGCAGGAAGCAAACATCATCGTTCCCGCAGAAATCGACAAACAGCGCATCATCGTCGAAGCGGAAGCAGAAGCGGAAAAAGTTCGCCGCACGCAACTCGGCGAGGCGGATGCCGTGCGCTATATGAAACAGGCGGAAGCGGACGGCATCAAATCCGTCAGATTCGCCGAAGCGGAAGGTCTCAAAATGAAACTGCTCGCCGAAGCGGAAGGCACGGAAGCGCTCCTCGTCAAAAAGGCAAAAGGTTTCGACAGCATCGTCTCGGCGTGCCGTTCGACGGAGGGCGCACAAAACCTGCTTCTCGTCGAACAACTGCCCGCAATCGTGTCCGAACAGGTCAAAGCAATTTCGAATCTCAAGATCGACAAAATCACCGTCTGGGATTCCGGCAAAGGTGCCGACGGGAACGGCAAAGGCTCGACGGCGAATTTCCTTTCGGGGCTCGTCGGCGCGCTCCCGCCGCTTCACGAACTCGCCGGGAACGTCGGCGTAAAACTCCCCGGCTACCTCGGCGAACCGGCAAACGTTCCCGCAAACCCCTCTGCGCCCAAAGAAGAAACAAAAGCGTAAGGCAAGCTTTCATCTTTACGCACAAAAAAAGCGTTCCCGCGCGGGAACGCTTTTTTTTGTGCGAGACGAACGCCGAGCTTTACGCTTTTTTGTCGTCGTCCACGACTTCGAAGTCCGCATCGACTGCGCCGTTCCCGCCCTTTGCGGAAGCTGTGTTACCGGAAGCTGCGGCATCGTTCTGCGGCGGCGGGGGCGGCGTTCCCGCGCCCGCCTGCTGCGCGAACTGTTGCGCCGCCTGCATGATGCTTTCGATTTTGGAGACCTGCGCGTTGATGGCGTCGAGCGTCGAAGACTTGTCTTCGAGCACTTTTTTCGCTTCGGCGAGCAAGTTTTCCATTTCCGTTTTCTGCTGCGCGGGAACCTTGTCGCCGGCGTCCTTGATCTGTTTTTCGATCTGGAAGACGTAGGCGTCGAGCTTGTTGCGCGCTTCGGCGGTTTCGCGAAGCACCTTGTCCTCAGCGGCGTGCATTTCGGCTTCCTTGCGGAGTTTTTCGACTTCGTCCTTGCTCAGTCCGGACGATCCCGTGATGGAAATTTCCTGACTCTTTCCGGTGCCCTTGTCGATTGCGGAAACGTGCAGAATTCCGTTCGCGTCGATGTCGAAAGTAACTTCGATTTGCGGCGTGCCGCGCGGCGCGGGATTGATGCCGTCGAGCCGGAAAAGCCCGAGCTGCTTGTTGTCCTTTGCCATCGGGCGTTCGCCCTGCAGAACGCGGACGTCCACAGCGGTCTGATTGTCGGCGTAAGTCGAGAAAATCTGCGATTTTTTCGTCGGAATAGTCGAATTACGCTCAATCATCGGCGTGGAAACTCCGCCCGCGGTTTCGATGGAAAGCGTCAGCGGCGTAACGTCGAGCAAAAGCACGTCGCGCACATCGCCTTTGAGAACGCCGCCTTGAATCGAAGCACCGATTGCGACGACTTCGTCCGGGTTCACGCCCTTGTGCGGTTCCTTGCCGGCGAGCGAGCGCGCCACTTCGACGACTTTGGGCATACGCGTCATACCGCCGACGAGCACGAGCTCGTTGATTTCGTTCATCGAAAGCTCGGCGTCCTTGAGACAACGCTCAAACGGGACACGCGTGCGTTCCAGCAAATCATCGCAGATTTGCTCGAGCTTTGCGCGGGTGAGCGTAACGTTGAGGTGCTTCGGGCCGGACGCGTCCGCCGTGATAAACGGCAAATTGATGTCCGTCGAATTGGTGGAGGAAAGCGCGATTTTCGCCTTTTCGGATTCTTCTTTCAAACGCTGAAGCGCGATCGGATCGTTGCGCAGGTCGATTCCGTTTTCGGCTTTGAAACCGTCAACGAGCCAGTCCATGATCTTTTTATCGAAGTCGTCGCCGCCCAGCATGGTGTTGCCGTTGGTGGCTAAAACTTCAAACACGCCGTCGCCGATTTCCAGAATGGAAACGTCGAACGTGCCGCCGCCGAGGTCGTAGACGGCGATTTTTTCGTCGGACTTTTTGTCGAGCCCGTAAGCGAGCGACGCGGCGGTCGGCTCGTTAATGATGCGGAGCACTTCGAGACCCGCAATCGTTCCCGCGTCCTTTGTCGCCTGACGTTGCGCGTCATTGAAATACGCGGGAACGGTGATGACCGCTTGCGTAATTTTTTCGCCGAGATAGGCTTCGGCGTCCGCTTTCATTTTCGCGAGCACCATCGCAGAAATTTGTTCCGGGGCGAATGTCTCGGTTTTTCCGTTGACGACCGCTTGAATTGCGGCGTCTCCGTTTTTGCCTTCAACGACGGTGAACGGGAAGGATTTAATTTCTTCCTGAACTTCCGCGAACTTGCGGCCGATCAGGCGTTTCGCCGAAAAAATTGTGTTTTTCGGGTTGGTCACGGCTTGACGCTTCGCCGCTTGCCCGACGAGGCGTTCTCCGTTTTTCGCGAACGCAACGACGGACGGCGTCGTGCGTGCGCCTTCGCTGTTGGGGATAACGACGGGTTCGCCGCCTTCCATAACAGCCATGCAGGAATTTGTGGTTCCAAGATCGATTCCAAGAATTTTACTCATAGTGCCTTTCTTTAATGCAAAGCCCGTGCCAAGTTTTTTGCCGCAGGCAAGTTTTTCGCGTTCCCGCGAAAAAAAGTTGAGGGGTTGAAAAG
>CAVEBA010000149.1:778-4391 GCA_963613695.1 Sphaerochaetaceae bacterium | reverse complement strand
ACCCTCCACTCTACACCCTCCACACTACACTTTCCACCCTACACCTTACACCCTCCACCCTACACCTTACACCTTTAAAAATGAGAGCATCGCTTATTGCCAAACAGTTTTCCGTTGCCGGGCACTTGGTTTCCGTGGAGCCTTTCGGCAGCGGGAACGTCAACGACACCTTCCTCGCCATCTTCCGCACTACGTTTTCGGAGGAGCGCTTCATTCTTCAACGCGTGCGCCGCGCCGTGTTCCCGTGTCCGGAAAACATCATGCGCAACATGCGCATCGTGACGGATGTCTGCCACAAAAAATTAGAAGAAATAAATCAGCACTCCGACCGGATTTGGCAGTTGCCGAAAATTATCCAGACGCTCGACGGGAACGATTTTTACTTGGACGGCGACGGCGAGCTTTGGCGCGCGATTTCCAACATCGCGTCCGCCGTTTCTTACGAAAAAGTGCAGTCGCCGGATCACGCTTACGAGGCGGGAACGGTGCTCGGGCATTTCCAAAAACTCATCAGCGACATTCCTTGCGAGAAACTTTCCTACGCGATCGAGGGCTTCCACATTACGCCGGGATACCTCGCGCAAATGGACGCTGCGCTGAAGACGCCGCTCGCGCAGGATTTGCTCGCGCATTCCCGCGAGGCGCAGTATTGCCTGAAATTTATCGAAGCGCGTCGCGAATTTTGTTCCGTTTTTGAAAACGCGAAAAAAGACGGGCGCCTGCACCTGCGTCCCACGCACGGCGATCCCAAAGTCGGCAACATTCTCATCGACGAAAAAACGGGCAAGGGCACGTGTATCGTCGATTTGGATACAATCCAGCCGGGGCTCGTTCACGCGGACATCGGCGACGCCATTCGCTCGTGCTGCAATCCCGCCGGCGAGGACGCGTTCGATCTGCATTCCGTGTTTTTCGATACCGAGCTGTTTTCGGCGATTTATCGCGGATACATGTCTTTCGCCAAAGACTTTTTCACGAACGACGACCATTTGTTCATGTTCGATGCGATTCGGATTCTTCCGCTCGAGCTCGGAATTCGATTTTTCGCGGACTACCTCGCCGGGGACGTGTATTTCAAGACGCGCCACAAGGAACACAACCTCAAACGCGCGCTCGTGCAGCTCAAACTCGCGGAAAGCGTCGAAGCGCGGGAAGGGCAAATTCGGAAAATTCTCGGTTGAGCGTAGGCTCGGCGCGTTTTTTCCTGCGAAAAAATGTTTTTCATTGCGGACATGTCGGGGCGCGTTCCCGCGCTCGCGGGAACGGATTTCTCGGGAAGCGGCGTTGTTCAAATCGCGCTCACGCTGGCGTTTTTCGCGCTCATGTTCGTGATGGCGCGGCGCGGCTACTGGCGCGGTCCCGTGCGGCAAATCGCGCCGCTGTGCTCGATTGCGATTGCGGTGTGCGTGGCGTGGTTTTTCGGGAGCGCGTTCGGGCACGCGTGGCTCGGACTCGTCGGCGTGCCGTGGATTTTGCGCGGCGCGGCGGGAAGCGTGTTGCTTTGCCTTTTCGTCTGGGTGCCGATTTTCAGCTTTTTGTGGTATTGCGGGCGCGGGCAGGTTTCCGAAAAAACGGGCGAACCCGAACACCCCGTGCTCGGCGCCGTTGTCGGTTGCTGGACCGCCGTGTTTTGGGGCGCGTTCGCGCTGTTTTGCATCGTTGTCGCGGGAACGCTCGGCGAAACTTACCTCGCACTGCGCCCCGGCGCCGAAAAATCGTTCGTCGGGCGAATGTTGTCGTGGGCGGCAGTCGCGAAAAATTCCGCCGCTCTTTACCCGCGTTTTGAATTTTTGAAAAATTGGAGCCCGCTTCCGGAAGCCTCTTCCCGCGTCGCCGGCAAGGCGCTCGACGTGCTCGGTTCCCGCTCCGCGCAACAGCGGCTTCTGCAAACGCCCGAAATCCGCTCGCTCATCACCGATCCCGCCGTTTATCCCGTGCTCGCCGATCCGGAAATTCAGCAGATGCTCGATGCCGGCGACGCGGACGCGCTCCTCTCCGACGCTCGCGTGAAACGAATGCTCTACGATGAAAATTTTCAGCGCCGCATCGCCGCGTTGGACGTGGAGCAACTGTTGGACTACGCGCTGAGCGGCGTTCCCGCAAATTCCGTTCCCGCGGATTCAAAATAAAACGGGCTTGACGCCTTGCGGGCAAAAAATCAAAATCCGCCATTCCTTTTATTCATTAACACCAGAAATTTTTTGCTATGGGACAACCGAAACGCAAACAATCCAAACGCCGCAGCGCTCTTCGCCGCGGAGCCAATCAGTTCAAGGCGCCGATTCTCGCGAAGGATTCCGACGGTTCCGCCGTTCGCCCGCATCGCGTCAATCCCGCCACGGGAACGTATCGCGGCCGCAAGGTCGTCGAAGTCGATCTTTAATCGGCTCGCGCTTTTTCCCCCGCAACGGGCGGAAAATGTTTGTTTTGAAGGAGCGTTCGGCGTAACGTTCCTATCGTAATGGAAACTGACACGCAGACATGCCGCATCGCCGTCGATTGTATGGGCGGCGACAAGGGACCCGAAGAGGTCGTTCATGCCGTATCGCTCGCTCTGAAAACTCTCGGGGCGGGCGATAAGCTCATACTCGTCGGGCAGGAAGATGTCGTGCGCGCTTTCGCAAAGTCCGTCGGCATCGCCGGAGATTCGCGCATCGAAATCCGCCACGCGCCGGACGTCATCGGCATGGAAGACAAGCCCATGCAGGCGATGAAATCGAAGAAAAATTCCTCGATGATCGTCGCGCTCGAGATGCTGAAAGCGGGCGAGGTGGACGCCGTTGTTTCCACGGGCAATACAAAAGTGCTCGTCGGCGCGGGAACGCTCAAAGTGCGGCTCATGCCCGGCGTGCAGCGTCCGGCGCTTTCCGCAATTTTGCCGCGCAAATCCGGATATTCCGTCGTCGTCGACGTGGGCGCAAATCCGGAAACGACGCCCGAGCAGCTCGTGCACAACACCGTGCTCGGCTCGCTTTATTCAATTTCAATTCTCGGCACGAAAAAACCGAAAGTCGGGCTGCTCACCGTCGGCACGGAAGAGGGCAAGGGCGGCGACCGCATCAACCGCACGCACGCCTACCTCAAAGCGCTGAACGAACGCTTCGACTGGTTCGAATACGTCGGTCCCGTCGAGGGTTTTGACGTTTTTCAAAGCGATGTGGACGTAATCGTCACGGACGGTTTTACGGGCAACATTCTCATCAAGACCATCGAGGGGCTCGTCTACATGCTGAAAGACGTTGTCGGCGGGAAAGTGAAACGCAATCCGTTCTACATCGGCGCAACGCTGATGCTTTTGCCGCTTTTGAAAAAAATCAAATCGCAGTTGCGCCCGGAACGTTTCGGCGGCGCGCCCTTGCTCGGTTTGAACGGTCTCGTCTTAAAGGCGCACGGCTCGAGCAACCGCTACGGCACCTGCGCGGCAATTACGATGGCGCGCAACGTCTGCTCGAAAGACATGAACCGCAAAGCGGTCGATCTGCTTTCCGCCGCAAACGAAGTCGTCGCCGAAGTCCAAGCAGGAGAATGAGTTTTTTCATCCACAAATTTCACTAATTTCACGAATTTTAAAAATCTGTGGTCATCTGCGCCATCTGCGGCAAAAAAAAATCTC
>CAVEBA010000149.1:0-722 GCA_963613695.1 Sphaerochaetaceae bacterium | reverse complement strand
CTATTACTTCCAGTAAAAAATTTTCGCGAATAGTGTTGCTTTTCGTTTTTTTTTCGCAAAATGCCTCGCTCTTCAAAAAACGCATCCATTTCTAAAAACTAAAAATCAGAAAAATAACTATGAACATGATTCGTAACAAATCGTATTTCTTCCGCTTTCTTACGCGCATCTTCGGCGCGAAAAAAGCAGTAGCGGCTCCGGCGTTTCTTGTCGCCGCAGGGCTTGCATCGTTCTCCGCCGTTCCCGCACACGCGGACGAATACTGGGGAGGGGATGAGGTCACCATCCCCGGCGGCACGGTCAAAAACAGCGAATACGGGGTGACTGCGGGAAAATCAATCACCATCGGCAGCGCCGATACCACCGTAGAATTCAAGAGCACCGCCAAGTTGACCGCGGGAACGAACACCTCCTCCTCGTCCTCGGGAAAGATCACGGCGACGGGAACGCTCACGTTCGGCGCCCAATCGACCATTACGGTATACGGCACCAAGGGCGCGGTTGACTTCTCGAAAGCGACGCTTGAGCTGGGCAACGGGGCGATGTCGGTAAACTCCACAGATTCCGTTTCTTTCGGAAACATTGTGGGCAAGGGCGAAACCGTTGTCCCGTCCGTGACCGTCAGTGCCAATGGCAAAATCACATTCGCCAATTCCGATGCCGTTCAGGCGAAGCTTACGCTCTCCGGCAAGGAAATTAGCATCGGGGACGGCGCGACTGTC
>CAVEBA010000148.1:0-4435 GCA_963613695.1 Sphaerochaetaceae bacterium | reverse complement strand
ATTTTGAAAAAGCCACAATTATCGGCAGTTCTTCCGAGAGTATTAAGTTTTCCGGGGCGGACTTGACCGGTGCGAATTTCACCGGCGCGACGATTACGAAAGCGGACTTTTCCTCTCCTGTTTCCAGCAGTACTACGAATCTTTCGAGCGCCTTGTTCACGGGGGCGACGATTACGGATTCGATATTTTCCGGCGCGACGCTGACGAACGCGAATTTTGAAAAAGCCACAATTATCGGCAGTTCTTCCGAGAGTATTAAGTTTTCCGGAGCGGATTTGATCGGCGCGAATTTCACAAATGCGCAGATTACAAACGGCCTCTTTTACTCCGATAATACTTCCTTAACGACGAATCTTTCGAACGCGGTATTTTCGGGCGCGACGATTACGGATTCGTCTTTCTCCGAAGCGATACTGACGAACGCAACATTCTCAAACGTGGTGCTGAAAAATACAGATTTCACAGGAGCTGTGCTGACAAATGCGAATCTGAAGAACGCAATACTGGAGAACGCGAATTTTGCGAAAGCCGTAATTACCGGCGCGGATTTTTCCGGCTCGACATTGACAGGGACGCAGCTTTATTCGACGGCGAGCTACAATGCGAATGATTTGTCGTATGTCGGATTGGGCTCTATGTATTTGAGCTGGTGTTATTTCGCCGAATTCAACTTGACAGAAGTAATATTGTCGCGCGCAACGCTGGAATACGCAGATTTCACAGGAGCTGTGCTGACAAATGCGAATCTGAAGAACGCAATACTGGAGAACGCGAATTTTGCGAAAGCCGTAATTACCGGCGCGGATTTTTCCGGCTCGACATTGACAGGGACGCAGCTTTATTCGACGGCGAGCTACAATGCGAATGATTTGTCGTATGTCGGATTGGGCTCTATGTATTTGAGCTGGTGTTATTTCGCCGAATTCAACTTGACAGAAGTAATATTGTCGCGCGCAACGCTGGAATACGCAGATTTCACAGGAGCTGTGCTGACAAATGCGAATCTGAAGAACGCAATACTGGAGAACGCGAATTTTGCGAATGCCGTAATTGCCGGCGCGGATTTTTCCGGCTCGACGTTGACATTGAAGCAGCTTCGTTCGACGGCGAGCTACGAGGCGAAAGATTTGTCGGGTGTCGGATTGGGTTCTATGGATTTGAGCGGCTGGAACTTCGCCGAATTCAACTTGATGTCTGCGAATTTTACGAAAGCCGTAATTACCGGCGCGGATTTTTCCCGCTCGACGTTGACATGGGAGCAGGTTCGTTCGACGGCGAGCTACGAGGCGAAGGATTTGTCGGGGGTTAATTTGTCGGGGACGAGAATTGATTTGAGCGGCGGAAACTTCTCCGACTTCAACCTGGCGGGGGCGAGCTTTAAGGGTATGGATCTGACGGAGGCAGATTTTACAGGAGCAACGCTGACGAATGCGAATTTGCAATCAGCAACATTGACGAGTGCGTGCTTTGGGGATGCCGAGATTACGAATGCGAATTTGCAATCTGCGACATTGACGGAGGCAGATTTTACAGGAGCAACGCTGACGAATGCGAATTTGCAATCTGCGACATTGACGGGTGCATACTTTGGGGGTGCCGAGATTACCGGCGCGGATTTTTCCGGCTCGACGTTGACATGGGAGCAGGTTCGTTCGACGGCGAGCTACGAGACGAAAGACTTGTCGGGGGTTAATTTGTCGGGGACGGGAATTGATTTGCGCAAGGAGGATTTTGCCAGATTCAATTTGGCGGGAATAACGTTGTCGAGCGCAAAACTGTATAGCACGTCCTTGAATTATGCGAATCTGTCGAACGCGAATCTGTCGAACGCGGATCTGAGAGAGGCAACACTGGATCACGCGAACCTTACGGATGCGATGTTGACGGGCGCGAATCTGTCGTCTGCGAATTTGTTTTACGCGAATTTAACGGGGGCTACACTGACGAGTGCACAACTGTATCGCACGTCCTTGAATTATGCGAATCTGTCGAACGCGGATTTGTCGAACGCGAGGCTAGAGCTCACGAAACTGTCGTCCGCGGATCTGTCGAACGCGGATTTGTCGAACGCGTATTTGCCGCACGCGAAACTGTTCTATGCGGCTCTGTGTTCTGCAAAATTGATAAACGCGAATTTGTCTTATGGGAATCTGAGGTACACGGATTTATATAATGCAAAACTGTCGAACGCGGATTTGTCGAATGCGGATTTGTCTTATGCGAACCTGTCGAACGCAGACCTGTCGGGAGCTGATTTTACGGAAGCAACCTTGTTGCGGACGGATTTTAGAGGGTGTAGCAAGTCGGATGTCGCCTCGGTCTTGCAGAAGGCGGGAACGGTAAAAAACGTGCTTGGAGCAAACGGCTATATTCATGGCTTTACGATGGAAAGTGCGGGGGACAGCTTCACGGTTCATGAGCACGTGCCGGTTGAGGGGTCGAAAAGTATCGGCGCCGTGGTCGGCGCGGAAGTGATTTCCGGCGGAGCGGAGCTGACAATCGGCGCGGGAAGCTTGTCGATTGAGACATCGCTGGGCATCAGCGCGAACAGTTCGCTTCTTATTTTGGGCAAGGGAACGGAGTTGCAGTTCAATTGGAACTCGAGCACCAAAACGTATTCCCAGTTGTCGGTGCTCTCCGGCGGGAGTTTGAAATTTTCCGACGATGCGAAAATCATCATCGGTGCTTCGGGGGTAGATTCGCTCACCGGAAGTTTTACCCTAATTACGTGGGCTGACGGCTCGGCGATGCCCGATTGGAGCGACTTGACCAAGGGCGGGAAAATCGTCCTTTATTCCGATGCCGATGGGAATACTTATGCAGACGAATTGTGGGATTTTTCCACGGACGGGAACGCGCTCACCATTAAAATTTATTCGGGCTCGGTAGATCCCGAAACGGAAGTTACTATCAACGGAGCTGACCAGGGTATAAATCTTCCGGGGACGGAATATGTCGGGACTTTTGATGCATCGCTAACGGAATTCCGAGGGACGATTTCGGGCGAGGGTTCGATTCATTCCGGCTATGATTTGACGTTCGCCGGCGATGCTTCGGGCTTCTCGGGAACGACGAAAGTCGAAAGCGGCACGCTGACGATTGCGGAAAGCGCGAAGCTCGGCACGGGCGATTTTGAAATCGCGGGAACGCTCGAGATTGACGGCGATCGCACTTTCGCGAACGCGACAAGCGGCGACGGGAAAATCGAAGTCTCCAAGGGCTCGACAACGTTCACGAAAAACATCGGTGTAAAAACGCTCTCCGTTTCGCAAAACGCTACGGCGACGCTCGCATCGGGCGTCGACATGACGCGCGCGGACGCGAATGTTGCGCTCGCGGGAACGCTGAATTTGAACGGCAATCGCGATTTCGCGACAACACTTTCCGGCGCGGGCAAATTGAGCACGAACGGGAACGTTAATTTCACGAGTAATGCTTCGGCGTTCACGGGCAAAACCTCCGTCAGTGCCGGAACATTCACGGTCGCAGAAAGCGCGAAACTCGGAACGGGCGCGTTTGATGTTGCGTCTGCGGGAACGCTTGCACTCAACGGAACCCGCACGTTCGCGAATACGCTTTCCGGTGCGGGAACGCTGACCACGGCGGGTGCAATCACGCTGAGCGGGAACGCTTCGGGCTTCTCGGGAACGACGAAAATTGATTCCGGCACGTTCACGATTGAGCAAGACGCGCAACTCGGCACTGGCGCATTTGAAGTCGCGGGAACGCTCGCGATTGACGGCGACCGCACTTTCGCGAACGCGACAAGCGGCGAGGGAAAAATCGAGGTCGCCACAGGCGCGACAACGTTCACGCAAAACATCGGCGTAAAAACGCTTTCCGTTTCGCAAAATGCCACGGCAACGCTCGCCTCGGGCGTCGGCATGACGCGCGCGGACGCGACTGCTGCGATTGACGGAACGCTTGTGCTCAACGGTAATCGCTCTTTCGAGAATGCGACAAGCGGCGAGGGAAAAATCGAAGTCTCCACAGGCGCGGCAACGTTCACGCAAAACATCGGCGTAAAAACGCTCTCCGTTTCGCAAAACGCCACGGCGACGCTCGCCTCGGGCATCGGGCTGACGCAAGCGAACGCGAGTGTTGAGATTGCGGGAACGCTCGCTCTCAACGGCAACCGCTCTTTCGCGAACGCGACAAGCGGCATCGGCACGTTGAAAGTCGCCTCGGGCACGACGAATTTCACGCAGAACATTGGCGTAAAAACGCTCTCCGTTTCGCAAAACGCAACGGCAACGCTCGCCTCGGGCGTCGGTCTGACGCAAACAAACGCGAATGTCGCGATTGCGGGAACGCTTGCGATTGACGGCAACCGCACGTTCAAGAACGCGACGAGCGGGAACGGAACGCTGAAAATTACCTCGGGAGAAACGACATTCACGCAAACCGTCGGCGTGAAAACGCTGAGCGTCGCGGA
>CAVEBA010000147.1:0-4526 GCA_963613695.1 Sphaerochaetaceae bacterium | reverse complement strand
TTCCAAGCTCTCGGCGCTCAAGGTCGGCTCGGGCGCGACGCTCGAAATCTCGTCGACGTCGAGTTTCGGCGGCTACGCTTCGGCGGAAATTGCGGGAACGGTGAACGTCGCGAGCGGCGCGAATTTTACGTTTGCAAACGGTTCAGCGACGACGCTCACGGGAACGCTCGCGTTTGCGGGCGGAGAGGTCGCGGTCGCGGGCGCGTCGACGATTTCCGGCGCGGGAACGTTTTCCGTCGAGGGCGGAACGAAGTTTACGTTTTCTCCCGACGGCGAGACCGCCGGTTCGCTGACCGCGGGAACGCTCAGTCTCGGCGCGGGAACGCTCACGCTTGACGGCACGGGAACGCTCTCCGTTTCGGACACGCTCACGTTCACGGGCGACGCGGAAATCGCGCTTGACTCCGGCACGACGCTCGCGCTCACGAAAGTCAAATGCACGACGGACGGCACGGCGCTGAACATTTCCGGCACGGGAACGCTCGTGCTTTACGGCGAATCGTCGAGCACTTCGGGCGAAATCACGCTCGAAGATTTCAAGGACGATGCGGGAACGGCGCTTTCGGGAACGCTTTCGATTGCGAATACCGTGAAAATCGAAACGGGATTTTCCGTCGGCTCCGGCATGACGCTTTCAATCAATCCCGACTCGGACAAATGGACTTCGGGTTCGCGCAATATTTTGCTCAAAGGCGGAACATTGCTTGCGCCGGGAACGAGCGATTCCGCGCCGCTCGTGATGGATTCTCTGGAAGTTTCGGGAACATCCGTGCTCGGCGCGGCGGGCGAAAATCAGTCTTTCAAGGTGGCTTCCTCATCGTCGGACGACACGGGAACGACCGAGACCGTGAAAACGATTACCATTTCGGGATCGCTCGAAATCACGGAAACGACGACGCTCACGAGCAACGTGGCATTTAACACCGGCGGGAAACTCATCGGCGCGGGAACGCTCGTCGGCGATGTTTCCGGCACGGGAACGGTTTCGCTCGCGAACGTGGACGGAAGTTTGAACGTCGAGAGCGGGCGTCGCATTACGCTCGCCGGCGAGGTGAACGTGACGGGCGATGTGTCCGTGGCGACGGGCGCGAATACGTATTTTGATTTCGCCTCGGGCGCGAATCTTGCCGTCGGCGGGACGTTTTCCAACAGCGGGATAACGTCGGTCGCGTCGGGCGCAACGTTCACGGGCAAGTTTGAAAACGCGGGAACGCTCGTCATCGGCAAAAACGTGACGTTCGTTTTCGGAGACGGTTCGACATTTAAGAACACGACTGCGGGAACGATCGACATTTCCGCGGCGAACAGCGCGGTAGATTTTTCAAACGTTTCCGTTGTCGAATTCGAGGGCGGGCGCGTGCTCGTCGATGCGACGAAATTGAAGAAAGATGATTCGCTCGGCATTCTCGGCATTGCGGACAGCGCGGCGCTTGCGAATTTGCGCATCGAGGACGTGAACGCGTATTCGCTCACGTCGCGCTTCGTGTGGGACGCGTCCACGGGAACGCTGATTTTCCGCGGACTGAACGGCGAAGCGTTTCGCGGAACGATTTTCGGCGACATGCAACGCGAAAGCGTGAACCGCACGCACGAGCTTTTGCGCGCCGCGCAGTCGCGCGCGGGAACGCGTTTGCTCACGCCGCAAATTTACGGCGCGGCAAAACTGCACTCGCCCTACATGCGCGGTTATCTCGAAAAGCTGGCGCAACGCGGCGGCGAAGTTTCCGCCGAGCTCGAAGCGCGTCGCAAGCACGAATCGGAACTCGCGCAACGGCTCAATTCGCGTCTCCTCAACGCGTGGGCGCAGGGCGATTTTTCTTTCCGCAAACAGCGGGAACGCCACGGCGCAGTCGCTTACAATTCAAATATCGAGCAGGTGCTCGCCGGCATTTCCGTTCCCGTCGGCGCGTGGGAATTCGGGCTCGCCGTCGCGACGGGAATTGAAAAATACGAAACGAAGCACGCGGCAACGCATCAGAAAATCGAAACGAATCCTTACGCGCTTTCCGGCTACGCCATTGCGAAAGGCGAAGTTTTCGATTGGACGCTCGGGTTCGCCGGCGCGTATGCGACATCGGAATCCGAGCGCGGCGATTACTCCGGCGATTTCAATTCGTGGCGTCTCGGCGGGAACACGGAAGTCGGCGCAACCTTGCGCGCGAACAGTCGCTTGGCGCTTCGCGCGTTTGTCGGACTTTCCGCGGCGTATTCCCGTCTCGGTTCGTTTGACGAATCGGGCTCGGGCGAAAACGCGCTTTCCTTCGAGTCCGACGGCGCGTTCGGCTTGCGCACGAATCTCGGATTTTCCGTGGCGTATCTGGTGACGGACGAATTTCAGTTTTCGGTGCGCACGGCGTGGCTGGCGGATTTCGGGAACGGCACGTATTCGCTCGACGCGCGCATGGCGGGAACGGACACGGACTACATCGTCGAATCCCGCGAAAACGAAACCTCCGCGCTCGAAGCCGGCGCCTACATGCATTGGACGTTCGCGGACAACACGGAGCTTTTCGGCGGCTACACGGGAACGCTTCGCGCGGGCGAACGTGCACATGCGTTTTCGCTCGGTGTGAATTACTTCTTCTGAGCGCGCGCGGCGGGGATTTTCGATTTTTCAAAACGCGAAAAAATTTGACCTCGCCGCGCTTCTTTCTTATTCCAAAAGCCGTTTCCTTTTCACTTTGAACGACCTCGTAAAAATAGTTTTCTTCGGATCCGATCCGATCGGGCTTCCCGTTCTCGAAACGCTGATCAGCGCTCCGTTGCGTGCGCTTGTGCGCGTTGAAGCGGTTTACAGCCAGCCGGATCGCCCGTCCGGGCGCGGGCAAAAAATTCAGCCCAACGCCGTCGTTCAGTGGGCGCGGGATTTTAACATTCCCGTATTTCAGCCGGAAAAACTCGGCGCGGATGACGTCGCGCGCTTGCGCGAAATCGGTTGCGACATCGGGTTGGTCATGGCTTACGGACACATTTTGAAACAGGAAATGTTGGACGCGCCGCGCATCGGATTTTTCAATTATCACGCGTCGCTGTTGCCGCATTTTCGCGGTCCCGCGCCCATCGAAGCGGCAATCGCGAGCGGCAACGCGGGAACGGGCGTCACGCTGCAACAAATCGTTCCCGCGCTGGACGAGGGCGACGTCGTCGGCAGTGCCGTGATTCCGCTCGACGAAGATTCGACGCGCGCATCGTTGCGGGAACGCATTTCCGAGGCGTGCACGTTTATCACGGTGGACACGCTCCCGCGCATCATTCGCGGGGACGCCGAGCGCATTCCGCAACCGGAAAAACACGCGTCCTACACGCGAAAAATTTCCCGCGCGGATTCGGCGATTGATTTTTCCGCGCCGGCGCGAATGATTGCGGCGCGAACGCGTGCGCTTTCTCCGTGGCCGGGTTGCACGTTCCCGTTTAACGGGCTTGAAATCAAGCTCGGACACGTGGAAGCGGTTTCCGCGCCGGAGCTTCCCGCCGCCGCGCCGGGAACGGTGATGCCGTGGATAAAAGGCGAACTGCTCATCGCCGCGGGAACGGATTTTCTGCGCGTTCATTCGTTGCAACGCCCGGGCGGGCGCATGCTTCCCGCGCGGGATTTTCTCGCCGGGCTGAAAATTCCTGCGGGAACGGTGCTCGAAAGCCGCGAAATGCTTCCGCTTTCGAAAAAAACGCCGTGGAAAAAAAGCGAGCTTCCCGCCGTTCCCGCGAAGGCGAATTGATGTCCAAGCCTCCGCCGAAAAAATATCTCCCGCGCGGCGTTTCGATTCTTTTCGAAGATGCCGACCTCGTCGTCATCGACAAACCTGCGGGCTTGCTCAGCGTTCCCGCGCGCTACGAACCCGATCGCAACGCGCTCGCGCTCATGACGCGATTTTTCCGCAAGGGCGATCCGCGTTCCCGCAAGGAACTTTTCGCCGTGAATCGGCTCGACCGCGAAACCTCGGGAATTCTCGTTTTCGCAAAATCTTTCGCGTTTCGCGAACGCATGCACGAAGATTGGGAAAGCGTCGAAAAAATTTATCTCGCCGTCGCCGCCGGCTCCGTGGAACACGACGCGGGAACGCTGGAATCTTTTCTCGTCGAAGACGAAAATTACCGCGTGCGCAGTCTCGCGCCCGGCGAAGCGCGCGACGGACGCGAACGCTTTGCGGCAACGCGCTACACGGTGTTGAAGCGTTTGCCGAGACAAACCGTGCTTCGCGTCGAGCTGCTCACCGGGCGAAAAAATCAGATTCGCGTGCATTTTGCCGAGACGGGACATCCGTTGCTCGGCGACCGCATGTACGGGCGCGGGAACGCTCCGCGTCTCGCGCTTCACGCGTGGAAAATGGCGTTCACGCACCCGCGCACGCGGGAACGCGTCGAAATCGTCTGCCCGCCGCCGGAATTTTTTTCAAAATTCGGAGTTGTCAGTTAAAATTGGGGGCGGAGACGTCCACGTCTCCGCATTTTGATTTTTTTTTGCCGTAGGCAAAAAAATGAAGTATGCCCAAGCGTCGAAGACGCGTCCCTTTTAGAAACCCCAGACG
>CAVEBA010000146.1:0-4535 GCA_963613695.1 Sphaerochaetaceae bacterium | reverse complement strand
AGACATCACCGCTCAGCGTGATTGCGCCCGCCGTGGTCAGCGTCCCCACACCGGAAAGTTTGTTTGAAAAATCACGCGTGCCGTTGAGCGCGAGCGTTCCCGCAGACGCAACATCAAACGCGCCCGTGCCGAGCGTTGCAGTTTCCGCAACCGTGAATGTTCCCGCGTTGACGGAGGTTTTTCCCGTGAACGCTGAAGCGTCACTCGTGAAATTAACGTTCCCGTTCGTGTTCAATTTTCCCGTGCCGGAAAGCATTGTCGCGAAATCGCGATCGCCGTTCAAATTCAGCGTTCCCGCGAGCTCAACATTCGCGTCCGCGTGCGTCATGCCGATTCCGTCTGCAAGCGTCGCCGTGGCGTTTTGCGAAACGGAAAGCGTTTTTACGCCGATGTTCTGCGTGAACGTTGTCGTGCCCGATGCGACTTTCAGCGTTCCGATTCCGCTTGTCGCGTTCTCGAAATCGCGCGTGCCGTTAATCGCGAGCGTTCCCGAAACTTCAAAATCGCCGTTGCCGAGTTTCGCGCTTTCCGCGACCGTGAATGTTCCCGCGTTGACGGAGGTTTTTCCCGAGAAGCCCGAAGCATCGCTCGTGAAATTAACGTTCCCGTTCGTTGCCAATTTTCCCGTGCCGGAAATTGTTGTCGCAAAATCGTGCTCGCCGTTCAAATTCAGCGTTCCCGCGAGCTCAACTTTCGCATCCGCGTGCGTCAACCCGATTCCGTCTGCGAGCGTTCCCGCGGCGTTTTCAGAAACGGAAAGCGTTTTCACGCCAATGTTTTGCGCGAACGTTGTCGTGCCCGAAGCCACTCTCAGCGTTCCGTTCCCGCTCGTCGCGTTCTTGAACGTGCGGTCGCCATCAATCACAAGCGTTCCCGCGATTTCAAATGCGCCGGAGCCGAGCTTTGCGCCGCTCGCAATCGTCAGTGCGCCGGATTCGACTTTCGTCGTTCCCATGTGCGCCGAAGCATCGCCACTCAGCGTGATTTCACCTGCCGTGGTCAGCGTTCCCATGCCGGAAAGTTCGTTTGAAAAATCGCGCGTGCCTTCGATGCGCAACGTTCCCGCAGACGCAACTTCAAACGCGCCGGTTCCGAGCTTAGCCACATCAACAATCGTGAACGTGCCGCCGTCGATATACGTCGTTCCCGTGTGCTCGCTCGCATCTCCGGCGAACGTCAAATCATAGCCGGAAAGAATCGAACTCTCTCCCGAAATCGTTCCGCGAAATTCCGATAGCGACGCATCAAAAGTCCCGACATATTCTGTTCCCGGAAGATTTATAACTTGGTCTATCCCGTTGATGATAATCGATCTATTTTTGTGGATAGAAATCGTCAGCTCGTTGTTTTCCGTCGAAAAATCCCATAGCGCGTTGGAGTACGCGATGCCATTGACCAAAAGCAAAATGTCGCGCTCTTTCGTCAGCGAGCTTAAATCCGACACACTCGCGCCGTCCGTCCACGTTAGCAATGCGTAATTTATCGTCCCAGAAACCGTTCCAAAAAAATCAACAATCAGCTTCGTCGTGGACGAAAACTCAACGCACCCGGAATCCGCGACAACGATGGATGATGCAGCGGATTCAGAAACGCCGAAATGTAGCTCCGTATTTTTGCCGAAGACGACACTCCCGTTTTCTCCGAGTGTCAGCATCGCATCATCAATGACTTCCAGTGCCGCACCGTCCTTCACAACGATGTCTCCCAAAACGGAGCACGACTCCTGAATTTTTGCGGAAATTTCATGCTCACGAATGGTCAGCGTTGTTCCCGCGGAAACGTCAAAATTCCCAATTGTTCCATCAGAGAGAATCACGTTCGTTCCCTTAATTTTTTCGGAAAATGTTTGTGTATCCGCATCCCACGTCAGCGCCAACCCGCTCGCTCCGCGAAAATCTGCACCGGACAATTTGGCGTACTCCAACCTTACATTTCTAAGCACTGCGTTCGTAAAATCTGCCTCTGTCAACGTACAAGATAAGCGGGCACCTGTCAGGTTAACTCCTGCGAAGTTTCCACCACTCAAGTCTGCCTCCGCCAAATATATTCCGGACAAATCCCTTGCCTTATAGCTTGCTGTCGAATACAGCTGCGAAAGCGTAAGTGAAGAAGATGAAGAAACAAAAAACGTTACCCCAGTAATCACCGCATTCGTGAAGTCTGCTCCTGTAATCTTCGCAGAAAAGAACTGCGCATTCGTCAAGTTCGCATTCGTGAAATTCGCATTTTGAACGTCCGTTCCATGAAAACTGCCCTCTTCCAATGTCGCCCCCGTGAAATCTGCATCCGTAAGAGTTGCGGATAAAAACCCGGCATATGTCATGTTCGCATTCGTGAAGTTCACATTTTGAACCACAGCGCGCGTGAAAGTAGTACTCACCAATGTTGCCCCAGTGAAGTCTACATTTGTACAGGTTGCCCCTTCGAAACTCGCATCCGTCAGATCCGCGCCCACGAATTTTGTGTCAGTCAACGTCGAACCATCCAACATCGCATGTATCAATGTCGCTTGCGCAAAGTCTGTACGTGTCAGATTCGCACTCTTAATGTCCGCGATCGTCAGATCTGCGCCCGTAAAGTTCACATCTGTCAAATTCGCGCCCCAAACGGACGCATGCGTCAGATTTGCCCCCGTGAAGTTTGCGCCCGTCAAATCCGTCGGCAAGCCCGATTCAGCCATGTTGAAATCAGCGAAGTTTTCGCCACGCAAATCCAATGAATCCACAAAAGACAATCCTACTCCGGACAAGTCTTTCGCTTTGTAGCTCGCCGTTGAATGAAGTTGTGATAGAGTCAGCCCTGTGCGCTCGAAATGTGCTCCCGTAATCACGGCTTCCGTAAAGTCTGCGTTCGTCAGTATCGAAGAAGCCAGAGTGGCATTCGTCAGATTTGCTCTCGTGAAGTTTGCGCTCGTCAAATTCGCATTCAACAAAGAATCTGCAAGGTTGAAATCGGCGAAGTTTTCACCGCTCAAATCCAAAGAATTCAAATATACTCCGGCCAAATCCTTCGCCTTATAGCTCGCCGTCGAATGAAGCTGTGATAGCGTTAGCCCTGAGTTAATGAAATTTGTTCCCGTAATCACGGCTTCCGTAAAGTCTGCGTTTGTCAGTATCGCACCTCCGAAATACGAATCCGTAATCGTCGCTCCCGTGAACACAGCATTCGTCAGGATCGCGCCTCCAAAATACGAATCCATAATCGTCGCTCCCGTGAACACAGCATTCGTCAGATTTGTCGTTCCGTAAGTGCCGTCGGTGGAAAAGTTGCCTTTAATCGTTGCGTTTGTGAAATTCGCACCGGTCAAGTCCGCGCCTTGAAAATAAACCGTCCCGGAATCATCGCCGATAATTGCCTCTATCCAAGAGGAATTAACGAGCGACTTTCCGTCGAACAACCTTCCCACCGCGATTGTTTCCCCGTCGTAGTTTTCATTGTCCGCGAACAGCGACGTTCCCGCGACCGCGCAAGCAAAAAGAGTAATGAGTGAGAGTCTATTTTTCATTTTTTTGGTCTTTATTAGATTTATTAAAAAAATTACAGAGGGAATTCCGGACTTTCTCGAAGAACAATGAAGGCACGATGACAAGCCCCTGAAGAATGGCGATGAAATCAAAGCAACAACACTCTTTGCTTCGCGAGCACAAGGAGATCATCAAAATGAACACCGCGGCAGGAAGCGAAAAAATGATGTTTAAAAACAGGCAGCACTTCACGTGCTCCTTTCCTTTCGGCTTGAAACCAATCAGATTACTGGAAAAAAGCAGATTCATCACGGAAACGGCGAAGACGGACAAGGAATACGGAGCGCAAACCAACATAAACGCCTGTCCCCAAGAGGGATTGTCCCAAACTTCTGAAAAATTCGAAAACGAAGAAAGCAGAAGAATCCCCCACGCCCACGTCGAAATAAATGCTAAGGCGTTCGCCAGTTTCGATGTGGAAAAATTCGCACCCTTCGTCGGATTCAGTAATCCATCGCAGAGACAAAGCTCCAGAGAGCTGTACACGCTAAGATCCTTTTTCTTCTTCTCGTCGGAGAGATTGGGTATCATGTCTATGTAGATGCGTTCTACTGCTTTCAGTTTTTCCATATACGCATTCCACCAGTAGGTATACCCCTTGCTCGAGCAAAGCCAAATCAGACTGAAAATATACCCGAGAGCCGGAAGCATTGTTTTAAAAATATCCCGCAATGGTGTTTCCGAAGGTTCTTGGCAACAACTACAAGAAGAATCAAAAACAAGCTTGTAATACGCGACCAAGACAGAACCTACGGCGACGTAGAAAAACGTCTGCCATTTCGTGAAATTGTCGTAATGGAAGTTTCGCGCTTCAACAGCCCGCGCGTAGAGAAAGCGGGCATCCTCTATGTTTTTTGGATCCATGCTATTTTAGTCTCGAGGGTTGTTTGCGGGAACGCCGTATTTTAGCGGCGGGAGTGTCCCGTTTCTAAACAGCCATTTTGCAAAAAAAAAACGATTTGCAAGCCGTTTCTTTTTCGCCGAGGGCGAAAAAGGTGGAGGGTGTACGGC
>CAVEBA010000145.1:0-4576 GCA_963613695.1 Sphaerochaetaceae bacterium | reverse complement strand
AGTTCAAGTCTTCCGCCAACTGCAACTGACAGAAAACCTCCATCAACGATCCGTACGCGATTTCAATAAAACGAACCTGATCTTTCGGAGATTCTTTTGCGCTCCCCTCAGCGATATTTGAAGGAACGGAAATCACGGCTCGACGCAACTGCGCCGCAAGCGAAAATCGCTCCGCGCTCGGCAACTTGTCCAAAACGAAATAAACACGTTTTACAAGTTCGCGCGACTTTTGCCACACGAGCAATTTTTGAAACGAAAAAAATGTGTCGGCGGACGCCACCTTAAATTCTCCGAAAAGGGAAACTTCTCTTTAAGCTTTAAGCCGTAATCTTTAAGCTTGTGACGCGTCTTTCCATTGTGCAGATGCCATTCCCGTCGCAAGCACATCTGCGAAGTGCGGCTCGGCGTACGCTGCTTTCCACTGAGCGCAAGCGGTTTTCAGTTTCGCTTCCAAATCTTCGTCGAGTTTCGCTTTGGATTTGATTTCCGCGAGCGTTCCCGCGGCGGAAGTTTCTAAAAATTCTTGAAGCGCGAGCGATGCGGCGAGCGTTTTTTCTTTCGGAATGTCCGCGAAAAATTCGTGCTGCATCGCCCAAATCAACGCGATTTGCGAAGCAACGGGTTTCGGCTCGCCCGGGTCTTGTTTGAAAAGCTCAACAAAGCGATCGCCCTTGTCCAAAATCGCTTTCGTCGCCGCATCGAGATCGCTCCCGAACTGCGCAAACGCCGCCATTTCGCGATATTGCGCGAGCTCGCCCTTGACCTTTCCGGCAACTTGCTTGAACGCTTTAATCTGCGCCGACGAACCGACGCGCGACACGGAAAGCCCGACCGAAATCGCCGGACGAACGCCTTGATTGAACAAATCCGTTTGCAGAAAAATCTGTCCGTCCGTAATCGAAATCACGTTTGTCGGAATATACGCGGAAACGTCGCCCGCCTGCGTTTCGATAATCGGGAGCGCCGTCAGCGAACCTTTTCCCGTGAGGCGCGCGGCGCGTTCGAGCAAGCGCGAATGCAGATAAAAAACGTCGCCCGGATACGCTTCGCGCCCGGACGGGCGTTTCAGAATCAACGAAATCTGGCGATACGCCGCCGCATGCTTCGACAAGTCATCGTAAACCACGAGCGCGTCCATGCCGTTTTCCATAAACCATTCGCCGATTGCCGCTCCCGCGAACGGCGCATACATCTGATTCGCGGCGTTTTCCGACGCTCCCGCGACGACGATCACGCAGTATTCGAGCGCTCCCGCTTTTTCCAACGTCGCAATCAATCGCGCCACGCTCGAATTTTTTTGTCCGACGGCAACGTAAATCGAATACACGGGACGAAAATTCGGATCGCCCGATGCGAATCCCTCGCGGTTGATCCGCGCCTGATTGATAATCGTATCGGTCGCAATCGTTGTCTTGCCGGTCGAGCGGTCGCCGATGATGAGCTCGCGTTGTCCGCGCCCGATCGGAATCATCGCGTCAATCGGCATAATGCCGGTTTGAAGTGCTTGGTTAACGGGTTCGCGCGGCATGATGCCCGGCGCGATTTTTTCAATCGGCGCGCGCTCTTTCGCCGCGATCGGCCCTTTCCCGTCCACGGGATTTCCGAGCGTATCGACGACGCGCCCGAGCAATTCCTTGCCCACGGGAACGCTGAGCAACCGCCCCGTCGTTTTGCACGTCATGCCTTCTTTGAGCGTTCCCGTGTCGCCCATCACGACCACGCCCACAACGTCCTGCTCCAAGTTAAACGCAATTCCCTCGAGTCCGTTTTCAAATGCGAGCATTTCGTTCATCATCGCGCCCGAAAGCCCGTCAACTTTCGCCACGCCGTCGGCGAGCTCGACGATTGTGCCGACGTTCGCCTTCTCGGGTTTCGCGTCGAGCGAAGCAATCGCCGACCGGATATCTTCAAGAATCTGACTCATGATTTTGTTTTCGTTTTTGTTGTTAAATTCAAATAAAAATTACACGGCAAGCGAGGCGCGAAGCCGAGCGAGCGTTCCCGCAAGCGAAGCGTCATAAACATCGTCGCCGACCTGCACGCGCACGCCGCCGAGCAACGCCGGATTTTCCTCGGGAACCGGCGAAATCTCGCGCTTGTAAACTTCGGAAAAATGCGCCGCGATCGCGTCCGCCGTTCCCGCCGAAAGCGTTCCCGCGAATTCGATGCGCGCTTGCGAAAAACGCAGTTCCCGCGCGATGTCCGCGTAAAATTTTTCAAGCAACGGACGCCGTTGCGCCGCCGAAAACGCCCGCGGCACCTCGGCAAGAATCGCCCGAACGCGCTCCGCATCGACACGCCCGTCCGCCCCGCGCGCAAGCTCCACAAGCCGCGCCGCCGCTTTCTGCAAATTCTTATCTTTCTTCGCCATGTTTTTATTTATTTTTGAGAAACCACGAACGAACACGGTGTTCATTCGCGGTTTCGTTATCCCTCAATTTCTTTTGCCGCAACTTCCGCGAGGCGGGAACGCTCGGCGGCGGGAAGGTCGCGCGCGAGGAGTTTTGCCGTTGTTTCGACGACGAGTGCGGCGACTTCGCCTTTGAGTTCCGCGAGCATTTTTTCGCGTTCCCGCGCGATGTTTTCGGCGGCGCGTTTTTCGGTTTCCTCGGCGCGCGCGATTGCGTCCTGCGCGGCTTTTTCGAGCGTTTCCTTGGCGGATTTGCGTGCGGTTTCGATGACTGCCGCCGCGTCCTGCGCCGCCTGCGTCATTTTCGCTTTGTAGTCGGCTTCGGACTGCGCGAGTTTCGCTTTCATTTCGTCGGAAAACCGTAGTCCGTCGGCGATTTTTTCCTGCCGTTCGGCGATGGTTTTCATCAGCGGGCGAAAGCCGAAATACCACACGACGAGCGCGAGAACCGCGAAGCTGATAATCTGCACGAGGAGCGCGCCCCCCTCGATCCCGAACTTCGTCGTGATTTCCGGCAACGGATTGCCG
Organism: Sphaerochaetaceae bacterium; assembly: GCA_963613695.1. Taxonomy (GTDB): domain Bacteria; phylum Verrucomicrobiota; class Verrucomicrobiia; order Opitutales; family UBA953; genus Spyradosoma. The sequence continues at coordinate 1,638 of CAVEBA010000145.1, read as the reverse complement.
GAGCCTTCTGCCAAAAATAAAAAGTTCATCATAAATTTTTTTGCAAAAAAATGGTTCACGGGAAAAACGCACGGCTCGAGCGGCGCGGGAACGAAAATTGCTCGCCGTTCCCGCGCCGGAGCCGCGACACGGGATTATTCTCCCGAGAGGAACAAGCCGTAGAACGCGACCGCTTCCGCAAGCGCCATGCCGAGAATCCCGATAACGAGGATTTTCCCGAACGCGCCCGGGTTGCGTCCGACCGCTTCAACGGCCTTCATGCCGACGAGTCCGACGCCGAGCGCCGCGCCCAAGCAGGCGAGCGCCTTCGTCGGGCTTCCCGTAATCGTTGCAAGAACGAGTAACATTTCCATGATTTTTACTGATTTTTGTGTGGATGATTTATGTGTGAATCCCGCCGCGGACGCTCTCGGCATCCTCCCGAACGGGAAAATTGTTTTCGCGGAGCGTCAGGGTTCGGCGGGCGCTCCCGCGTCCGCGTGTTCGCCGTCGTCATGATTCGTGAGCAACCCGACATACACCGCGGAAAGCAGCGTGAACACCAGCGCCTGCACGACTCCGACAAGCAGTTCGAGAAAATAAAATGCCGTGAAATATCCCGTCGAATGCATCAACGTTTCCCCGCCGAAAACGTTCCCGAAAAGTCGGAACGAAAGCGAAATCGGACGGAAAATCACCGAGATGATTTCGATAAAACCGACGCAGAAAAAAATCAGCGAAAGAAAATAATACACCGCCGCGGGAACGTCGCGTTTGTCCGCCTTGTTCCCGAACCAGTCGAAAAGCACCGCTTTCGGTCCCGCGTATTTGAACACGAGAATCGCCCACGCGCCGAACGAAACAAGCGCAAGCCCGAGCGTGCCGTTCATGTCCGCACCGAGCGGACGAAACAGCGCGCGGAAATGCTCCGTCGCCGTGCCGTCGGCGGCAATCGTCGTTTCGTGCCAACCGATTGTGCCGACGCCGGGAATCAGTCCCGCCCAATTTTGCGCGAGAATAAAGAAAAACAGGCAAATCAACAGCGGGAACGCCGCCGGGAACGCTTTTTTGCCCAAGATCGGCTCGAGAATTTCCTTAAACATGCCGAGCACGGTTTCAATCGCGTATTGCCCTTTCGACGGCACGAGCTTCGGGCGCCCGCACGCCAGCCGAATCAGCGCAACCAACACCAGCGCAACAATCCACGTCGTGACGATGCTGTTCGTAATCGGCAGAGAAAAACCCTCCCCGAGCGGAATTTCAAAAAGTTTTTCAGCGGATTCCGCCGCCGAAAGCACAGGCGCCGTCGCAAACAACGCCGCGAGAATGGGGAAAAACTGCTTCACGGAAAACATGATCGGTTTCTAAGCGTTTTTTATTCTGCCCTCGGAACTCGGAATTGTAAAAGCATTTCCGCCCGAACAGTGAAGAAACGTTCCCGTAGTCTGCCGATTTTAGAACGCGCGTTCAAGATTATTTTTTGCCCGGCACAAACCGCGCGGGAACGGTCAACCGTTCGCCGACTTGCATTTTCCGGCGCGGGCACGTTTTGCCGCCGCGTCCAACGAAGCCTTTTTCCGGCTAAGTTTCGCCGGACTGTTGAGATCCACGCGCTTACCTTGCGAAAAATCCCCGAGCCCGGCGTCCAACGAAAAACCG
>CAVEBA010000144.1:0-4604 GCA_963613695.1 Sphaerochaetaceae bacterium | reverse complement strand
GGAATTTCTTTTCGCGAAATATTTGCCGCTTCCGGGAACGGCGCGTTGCCGATTTTTCCGGCGCTGGCGCGGCGTGTGTTGCGAAAAATTTTTACGCGCGAAAAAATCCGAACTTCCGGCGCGGCAGTCGTCGATGCACTCGTTTCCGCAATTTGCGCGGGAACGCCGCTGAAAATTTGCATCGGCGCGCGCGAAATCGTTTGGACGGGAACGCGTCTGCGCATCGGGCGCGAGACGGCGGGAACACCGCTGTTTTCGTGGAGCGCGGAAAAAGTCGAAATCACGGACGCGCTTTTCGAAAAAATTTGCGCGGGCGCGTTCCCGCCGACGGAGACGGTTTTTCTCGCGGGAACGCCGGAAATTTTCGTGCGTGCGCTTTTGCCCGGCGAAAAATTTCGTCCGCTCGGCGCACCCGGCGAAAAGCTCGTCGCGCGCATTTTTACGGACAAAAAAATTCCCCGCGCGGAGCGTTCCCGCTTGCCTGTTTTCGCAGATGGCACGGGAACGGCATGGATTCCCGGATTGCCTCCGGCGGAGCGTTTTCGCATTTTCGCACCGGGCGGAACGGCTCTGCGGTTGACTTACCGCCGCGAGCCTTTACCCTTGTGAAGATTCTGCGCGTCTCCGGCTCTCGGCGGCGCTCTTTTCAAAAACATTTTCAATGGCAAAACAAGACGACAGCAAAAAACCGGCACCTCGCGCGGACTTCCGCATTTTTCTGATGTGGGTCGGCATCATCGCCGTAATCACAAGCCTGCTGGTGTTCACGCCGGGCGGAAAATCGCCCGCGCGGGAAATCACGATTAGTCAGGCGCTCGAATTTGCGCGGCAAAAAAGCATTTCTTCGCTCACGCTCAAAAGCAATCCCTCGGGCGGACAAAATTATTACACGATTTCCGGCGAACTCGTCGCCAACTCGGCGCTTCCCGCCGAAAATGCAGGAGCGGGCGTTCCCGCCGGTGCGCCGGAAAAACTCGGCGAATTCACCGCGAGCGGGCACCTTTCCGAAGAGGAAATCGGCGTGTTGCGCGGATGCGTTCCCGCGCAGGATTTCAAGGACGCTCCCGCCGCTTCCCGCGCGATGGAAATTTTTTGGGGCATGTTCCCGTCGCTGATTATCGCCGCGCTGATTTTCTTTTTCATTTTCCGCTCAATCAAACGCGCACAGGCACAGCAATTTTCTTTCGGGCGTTCCCGCGCACGCTTGCTCGACAAGGAAAAATCCAAAGTTTCGTTCAAGGACGTCGCCGGTTGCGACGAAGCAAAAGAAGAAGTTTCCGAAGTCGTCGATTTCTTGCGCGAGCCGAAACGCTTTTCCGAAATCGGCGGGCGCATTCCCAAGGGCGTGTTGCTCGTCGGGCCTCCCGGCACCGGAAAAACCTTGCTCGCGCGCGCCGTCGCGGGAGAAGCCGATGTGCCGTTTTTCTCGATTTCGGGCTCGGATTTCGTCGAACTTTTCGTCGGCGTCGGCGCATCGCGCGTGCGCGATACTTTTGAACAGGCGAGAAAAAATGCGCCCTGCATCATCTTTATCGATGAAATCGACGCCGTCGGTCGCCAGCGCGGGAGCGGGCTCGGCGGCGGGAACGACGAACGCGAGCAGACGCTGAATTCGCTACTCGTCGAAATGGACGGATTTGATCCGCAGGAAGGCGTAATCGTCATCGCCGCCACCAATCGCGCGGACGTGCTCGACGCGGCGTTGTTGCGCCCGGGGCGTTTCGACCGCCAAGTCTACGTCGATTTGCCCGACCTCAAAGGGCGCGAGGCAATTCTCGGCGTTCACGCGAAAAAATTTAAGCTTTCCGAAAAAGTCGATCTCTCCGCCGTCGCGAAAACGACGACCGGTTTCGCGGGAGCGGATCTCGCGAATCTTCTCAACGAAGCGGCACTCGTCGCCGTGCGCGGGAAGAAGACAAAAATCGAAATGACCGATATCGAGGAAGCGCGCGATAAAATTTCCTACGGGCGGGAACGCCGTCGCGTCATGGACGAAAAAGATCGCTCCACGACGGCGTATCACGAAGCCGGGCACGCGCTCGTGCAAGTCGTTGTGGACGACGGCACGATGCCGCTTCACAAGGTGACGATTATCCCGCGCGGCGGCGCTCTCGGCATGGCAATGTTTATGCCGAGCAAAGATATTCTCGGACGCACCAAAACGCAGTTGCTGAACACGATTTGCTCCACGATGGCGGGGCGCATCGGCGAAAAAGTTTTCACGAAAGATCTCGGCTCCGGCGCCTCGAGCGACATCAAAAGCGCAACGTCGATGGCGCGGCGCATGGTTTGCGAATGGGGCATGAGCGAGCTCGGTCCCGTTTCGTTCGGCGAAAATCAGCAGTCGCTTTTCCTCGGTCGCGAATTGACGAAGACGCAAACCGTGAGCGAGGAAACGCTGCGCCGCATCGACGAACAGGTGCACGCAATCATCGTCGAACAATACGCTCGCGCCGAAAAAATCATTTCCGAACACGCGGAAGCGCACAAGAAAATCGCCGAGGCTTTGCTCGAATACGAGACGCTCGACGGCGTGCACGTGCGCGAAATTCTCGAGTTCGGCGAAATTCGCACGCCCATCGAATACAAATCGATTTCCGTTCGCGAACAGGAAGCGAAAGCGGCGGAAGAAGAACGCGAACGCGCTAAGGCGGAAAAGGAAAAAGAAGCCGCCGCAAACGAAAACGCAAAAACCGATCGCCGCGGGAACGGCATCGGCGAGCGCTGAACGGCGCGTTCCCGCGAACGAGAAAAACATCGCAGACGAGAAAGGCTTACCCCGTGAAATTCGCAGAAAAAATTTTCGCCGTCGTTTCGGTCGGTCTTGCCGTTCCCGCCGCAATTTTCGCGGCGTCCGACGCGCAGGAACGCGAGCTCGTTCGCATCGCGTTTGCCGATCGCACGCGCGATGGGCTTCTCTCCAACGTCAACGGCGAAATCATCACCGTCGGCGATTTGCGCCGCGAAACGCAACGCTACATTCCCGAGCTTCGTCGTTCCTCGCGCACGCTCGAGGAATTTCGCGAAAAATATTCCGAGCTCGCCGCCGGCGCGATTCAAAGTCTCACCGATACTTTTTTGCTCGTCAGCGCGTTTGACGAATCCGGCGCCATGATGGACGAAAATTTCATCGACCAGCGCATCAACGATATCATCGCGCAGGATTTTGACGGCGACCGCGCGAAATACCTGCAAATGCTGCGCAGCACGGGAAGCAATCCGCTCGCGGACAAGCGGCGTTTGCGCGATCGCATCAAAGCTTCCAGCTGGGACGAACAGCTCGTGCGCGGCGCCGCCGGCGATGTTTCTCCCGCAAAAGTTAAGGCGGAATACGAAGCGCGAATCGCCGAATTTACGAGCGAAGCTTCGTTCGAATACGCGCAGCTCGTGCTTTTCGCGGGAGCGTCCGAAACCGACGCGCAGGTCGGCGAACTCGCCGCAAAAATTCGCGAAGAAATCCTTTCCGGGAAAACCGATTTCGAGAGCGCGGCAAAACTTCATTCCCGCGACGATTATCGCGCCGCCGGCGGCTACGTCGGTTGGCGTCCGATTTCCGATTTGTCCGAAAAAATCGTTCCCGCGCTCGAAAAAACCGCAGACGGCGGCGTTTCCGAAGTGATTGAGCTCGACGCGCCGTCCGGAAAAATTTTCGTGTTGCTCAAACGCATCGCCGCGCGTCCCGAGGGCGTGATTCCGCTCAAGGACGTTCGCGCACAAATCGAAAATCGCATTCGCGCCGAGCAGGTGCGGCAGGTTCGCGCGGAAAAAATGGCGGAACTTCGCGACGAATATTACATTCGTCGCTACTGAGCGCACGTTTCAGCTTGTCGGCGGGAACGCGCAAATTTATTTTTGTTCGCCGTATGGCAACCTACAATTTCTTTCGCCGCGGCGGAACAGATCAGCTTCGTATCGAAAAGCCCGAAGACCTCGAGGCAGTCGAAACGCTCGATAAAAAACTTTGGGTCGCGCTCAGCATGCCCGTCATCGGGCAGGAACTCGACGTTCGCACGCTGAAAACGCTCGATATCAACGGCGACGGTCGCATTCGCGCTCTCGAAATTCTCGCCGCGGTGAAATTTGTCCGCGCGGAACTTTCGAATTTTGATGCCTTTTTCGCGGGAAAAGATACGTTCCCGCTTTCCGCGCTCGCGCCGGCGGGAACGGTCGCCGAAATCGCGCCGCGCGTGCTCTCGCGCATCGGCAAATCCGACGCGTCCGAGCTTTCGCTCGCCGATGTCGATTCCGCCGTGAAAAATTTTGACGAGCAACCGTTCAACGGCGACGGCGTGCTCGTTCCCGCGAGCACGGACGATCCCGCGCTCGCCGATTTCATCGCTTCGGCAGTCGCCGCAACGGGCGGCGCAGACGACGCTTCCGGCGAAAAGGGCATCACGGCAGAGCTCGCCGCCGGATTCGTTTCCGCCGCCGCCGATGTGTTGCGCTGGCGCGAAGAGGCCGCCGCCGATGCAGAAAAATTTTCCCCGCTCGGCGCGGAAACGGAATCCGCTTTTGCCGCGCTCAAAAAAATTCGCGCCAAGGTCGATGACTTTTTCGCGCGCGTGCGCCTTGCGAGTTTTGACGCCGCCGCCGCGGGAACGCTC
>CAVEBA010000143.1:0-4624 GCA_963613695.1 Sphaerochaetaceae bacterium | reverse complement strand
CCCTAAAACACCGCGGCGCGGAATTTAACACGCTGACCGTTGTCGGCGAGCACAACGTGCATCGCGCGCTCGACGTTTATGAATTTTTGCGGGAAGTCGGTTCGGGGTTCATTCAGTTTATTCCGCTTGTCGAGCGTCCGGCGACGCCGGCGGACGCGCCTATGCGCTTTGCGGGGGCGCCGGATCTCGCCGCGGGAACGCTCGGCGATGTGCTCGTCGAACCGTGGTCGGTGAAGCCGGCGGATTACGGCGATTTTCTCTGCAAAATTTACGATGTGTGGGTGCGTCGCGACGTAGGGCGCACATTCGTTCAGCTTTTTGACGTTGCGCTTTGCGCGTGGGCGGGCGTTCCCGCGCCGCTTTGCGTTTTTCGCGAAAAATGCGGAAGCGCGCTCGCGATTGAACACAACGGCGATGTGTTTTCCTGCGACCATTTCGTTTATCCGAAATTTCGTCTCGGGAACGTGTTGCACGATTCGCTCGCGCGCCTTGCGGACGTTCCCGCGCAGAAAAATTTCGGCGCGTTGAAGTCTGCCGCGCTCCCGCGCGTGTGTCGCAAATGCGGCGTGCGTTTCGCCTGCAACGGCGAATGCCCGAAACACCGCTTTTTGTATGCGCCCGACGGCGAACCCGGGCTGAATTATTTTTGCGCCGCCTACAAAAAATTCTTCACGCACGCCGCGCCGACGATGAGCCGCATGAAAGCGTTGCTCGAACAGGAGCGCGCGCCCGCGGAAATCATGCGCGAGCTTGCGGACGCGTGAGCGTTTCGGCGAACGCGGCGGGATTTTCCAGATGCGGCGAATGCCCGCTCGCGGGAACGACGATTACGCGGGAACGCGGAATCGCCGCGTGCATTTCTTCCGCAATGCGGCAAAATTTTTTGTCTTCTTCTCCGACGACGAGCAACGTTTCCGGCGCGGCGATTTCTCCGAGCCGCGCATGAAGCGGCGGAAGCGTTCCCGTGCCGAGTTTCCGCAAATGTTCCGCCCAAACGGATTTGTCGGCGGCGGCGCGATTTGCGAGCAAACGTTCTTTCCACGGCGAGGGCTGGCGCGCCTGCGTTGCGATGAGCGGATTTTTTCGCCATTCGGCGTAAAATTTTTCGGCGGATTCCGCGGCGTCGATTTTTTGCGCGAGCGCTTCATCGGCTTCGCGCCGAAGTTCGCGTTCCCGCGCGTCCGCGATTCCCGGCGAAGCGGAAACGAGCACGAGACGGTCGTTTTTTTGCCACGGGAACACGAGCGCGAGGTGCAGAGCGATTCTCCCGCCCATCGAGTAGCCGAGCAACGTGAGCGGCGCACGCGTTCCCGCGCGAAATTTTTCGACGCGTTCCCGCAAAAACGCGAGCATTTCCGGGAGCGCAAACGGCGGAAGCTCCGGCGCATCCGTGCGGATTTTTTCCGAGAAAAAATTCCGTGCGCAATCGAGATCCGCGCCCGTTCCCGTGAATCCGTGAAGCGCGAAAATGAGCGTTCCCGCGGACATCAGTTTCCGGCGGAAGCGCCTTTCATCGGTTTGAGCTCGATTCCGAGTTTGTGCACTTTGTAGTGCATGAGACGCGCGGAAAGGCGGAGTTCCCGCGCGGCGGCGGACATGTTGCCGTCGTGGCGTTTGAGCGATTCGACGAGCAGCTCGCGCTCAAATTCGTCCACGAGCGTCTTGTAAGGCAACGTCAAATCATCGGAGCGCAGACGCGTGTCGCCGACGCTGTCGTTTTGCAGCGAGGGCGGCAAATTGTAGCTGCGGATGCATTCGTCGCGCGAGGTGAGCACGGCGCGTTCGATGCAGTTTTCGAGTTCGCGCACGTTCCCGGGCCACGTGTAGGAGACGAGCAAATTGATTGCCGGCGTCGAAAGCCGACGGATTTTTTTCCCGTAAAGAAGATTAAATTTTTTGATGAAATGCTCGGCGAGCGGGATGATGTCGCAACGGCGTTTTACGAGCTCGGGCAAAATAATCGGGAACGTGCTGATTTTGTAAAAAAGATCTTCCCGGAATTTGCATTGCGAAATCATTTCTTCGAGATTTCGGCTCGTGGAAAAAATGAAACGCACGTCCGCCGGCTGTTCGGCGTGCGCGCCGAGCCGTGCGAATTTTTTTTCCTGAATGAGCCGCATCAGTTTCACTTGCACGGACAAAGGCAAGTCGCCGATTTCGTCGAGAAAAAGCGTGCCGCCTTGCGCGGCTTCGATGCGTCCCGCGCGGCGGGAATTTTCTCCCGCGAACGCGCCTTTTTCGTAGCCGAAAAGTTCCGCTTCGAGAAGATTTTCCGGGAGCGCCGAGCAGTTGAGTTTTACGAAAGGTTTGCCGGCGCGTTCACTGCGCGCGTGAATTTCCGCGGCGACGAGTTCCTTGCCCGTTCCCGAGGCACCGCGAATCAGCACGGGCGCATCGAGCGGCGCGACTTGCCGGATATCTTCGTAGACGCCGCGAATCAGCGCGGAAGTGCCGACGAGCCGCCCGAGACTTTCGGATTCGCTGAGAAATTCGCGCAGTTGCAGATTTTCGCGCTTCAGCGCATCGCGTTCGTCGCCATCGCGTTGGCGTTCCGCAACGGCTTCCGCCGCGAGACTGCCGACGATTTCGAGAAAGCGCAATTTCTCCTGCAAGCGCGGGAGCGGTTCTTTTTCGCAGTCGATGCTGAGCGTGCCGATGACGTCCTCGTGATGCATGACGGGAACGCAAAGGAACGAAATTCCGCGTCCCTCGGCGCGTGCGCCCGTGAGATTGAGAAAGCGGCTGTCCTTGGAAATATCGGGGACGAGGCAGGGCGTTCCCGTTTTCGCGACCGTTCCCGTGATGCCGACGCCGAGCTGGTAAATCCCGCGCTTGCGTTCTTCTTCGCCCAATCCGTGGGAAACTTCGATGCAAAACGTGTCGCCGTGGCGAAGCGTGAACGTGCCGCGCAACATCGCCATTTCGTGGCTCAAAACGTTCAGAACCTGTTCGAGCAGCGCCGCGCCGCTTTCCGCTCGCACCGCCGCCGTGCCGATTTTTTGCAGGGCGGCGAGTTCCGTTTTCAGTAAATCAATCATAGGAAACGCAAAAGCAGACGATTTTCGGAAAAACCCGCGGGAACGCAACAAAAAGTTGAGGAGTTGAAAAGGTTTAAAAGTTTGGGAGTAGCGTGCTGATTTTGCCTACGGCAAAATTCTTGGGGCGGAGACGTCCGCGTCCCCGCAGCGAAATCTCTTTGCAGAAATTTTTGCAATTTGCGGATTAAAAACTTTAAGAAATCACTCGTTGACAACGAATGATTTTTTCGTTTTTCTTTCGTTCGTAATGAAAGAAATTCTCAAGCAGGTGATTTTCGAGCAACGGGAACAGGCGGCGGGAACGCCGATTGTACCGCGCGCGATCCCGCAAGCGCTCATTGATGCGCCCGAAGTTTTGGTGATTTCGGGCATTCGCCGTTGCGGGAAATCGACGCTGTTGCGCCAAATCCGCGATGCGCGCACCGAACGGGATTTTTTTCTCAATTTTGACGATGAGCGGTTGGTGCGCTTTTCCGTCGAGGATTTTTCGATGCTGCACGCAACGTTCATCGAGCTTTTCGGCGAGCAACATTCGTTCTACTTTGACGAAATCCAGAACGTTCCCGGCTGGGAGCGTTTCGTGCGCCGCCTTGTCGATGCGGGCGAAAAGGTTTTTGTCACGGGCTCGAATGCAACGATGCTCAGCCGCGAGCTCGGCACGCGCCTCACCGGGCGTTTCGTGCGCCATGAGCTGTTCCCGTTTTCGTTTGCGGAGTTTTTGGAATTTCGCGGGAACGTTCCCGCAGAAAAGAATTTTTACACAACGGCGGGACGCGCCGCGCTCGACGCCGAGCTGAACGCCTATTTGCGGCTCGGCGGGTTCCCGCAATACGCGGCGAGCGGGAACGATGACGTGCTGAAATCGCTCTACGAAAGCATCGTCTACCGCGATGTGCTCGTGCGAAACCGATTTTCCGGCGAGCGGGAACTGCTCGAGCTCGCGCTGTTTTTGGCGAGCAACACCGCAAAGCGGTTTTCTTACGCATCGCTCGCGAAGGCTGTCGGTCTCAAGCATGCCGAGACGTCGAAAAATTACGTCGAAGCGCTCGAAAGCGCGTATCTCGTCGCGCAGGTGCACAAGTTTGATTTTTCCGTCAAAAAACAACTCGCGAACACCAAGAAAATTTATTTTGCGGACGCGGCGCTGATTCGCAAAATCGGGTTCAATCCGACGGAAAATCTCGGTCCGATTTTTGAAAATATCGTGTTCAACGAACTGCAACGGCGCGGCAAGGAAATTTTTTACCACGCGGGAACGAAAGAATGCGACTTCGTCCTGCGCGAAGGCGTGAAAATCGTCGATGCGATTCAAGCGAGCGTTTCGCTGAGCGACCCGAAGACGCGGGAACGCGAAGTCTCCGGCTTGCTCGATGCGCTCGATGCCTACGGGCTCTTGGCGGGAACGATTATTACGCTCGACGAAAGCTCCGAGCTCACGCGCGCCGGAAAGACAATCCGCATCGTTCCGCTCCGCGACTGGCTTTTGCCCCGCTGACGAGCACGGAGGCGTTCCCGCGGAGATTTTTTTTGAAAAAGTGGTGAATTTTGCGGTTGAACTTGAAAATTCACCAAGTTTTCGCAGGAAA
>CAVEBA010000142.1:0-4689 GCA_963613695.1 Sphaerochaetaceae bacterium | reverse complement strand
ATTCGCACGCTTTCGTTTTCGTTGTTGTTTTGCGGGATCGTCGCGCTCTTCGCGTATATTTGGTCGGGAATGATGAACGATGTTTCCGAAGAGCCCGGGAAAACTCCCGTTGTCGGCGTTGAATTTATCGATCGCGACGGCGTGCTCGGCGAAGACTGGTTTCGCGCGTGGACGGGTTTTGACGAAACCCGGCAACCGAATTTGAACGTGTTGCGTGCGCGGCTTTTGGAATATCCGCAAGTGCTCGATGCGGACATTCGCCGCTTGCCGGGAAAAATCCAAGTGTTCGTGCGGGAACGCGTTCCCGTGGCGCGTATGGCGGACGAGCGCGGGAACGTTTCTCTCGTCGCGGCGGACGGCGTGATTTTCCCGTCGAAAACGTTCCCGCAATCGGCGTGCGACATGCTCCCGCTTTTGAAACACGCAAAAATTTCCGTTGTCGAAGGCTCCGGATTCGAGCGCGTGGACGGCATCGCGGCGTTGACGGAATTTTTGACGACGGCGCGCGAAAACTACCCGAAACTTTTCGGTGATTGGGGTTCGATTTCGTTGAAAGATTTTCCGACGGATTCGCACGATGCGGCGATGCCGTGGTGCGCGTTGCGCGTGTTCCCGAAACCGCTCGCGAGCAATCCCGCCGCGCCGCAGATTCAGGAAATAATTTTTTCCGCGGATCCGAAAACGTTTCACGAGGATTTGCGTTTGCTCGGCTCCGCGACAAATTCCGGCAAAATCGACGAAGTGCTTTCGGCGCCGCGCCCCGGCGCGAAACGCAATTACCGAATGCTTTTCATCACGAACCGCAAGGATCCCGAGAAAGAATTTCGCGAGATGCGCCTCATTCCCGTTCCCGCGGAAACGGAATGATTTTTTTTCGCCCGCGAAATTTCAAAAAAAAGAATTTCTCCATGAACTCAGAAAACATTTTGGCGGTCATCGACATCGGCAGTGCGGAAACGAAAGTTTTCATCCTCGATCTCGCGCCGCAGCTGAAAATCGTCGGCGGATTTTCCGGTCCGACGAAAGGTATGCGCAAAGGCGAAATCGTCAATCTCGGCGAGCTCAAGGACAGCGTGCACTCGGTTTTGCGTGCGGCGGAGGAGCAAACCGGAATCGTCGGTCGCTTGCGCCACGCGTGTTTGTCCGTCTCGGGAACGGCGCTCGGCGGATTTTCCGTTTCGGGGCTTACGAGCGTGAAAAGCGGAACCGTCAGCGCGGAAGACAAAATTTCTGCAGAAAACGATGCGATTGAAACTTGCATCAAACGCGTTCCCGAGGAGCACCACGTCGTCATGCGGGAACGTCGGCGCTATCTGTTGGACGGCGAAGAACGCGAGGAGCCGCGCGGGCTCACGGGGCGCTCGCTTTCCTGCGAGCTGTGGATCGTCGATGCCGCAGACAAATATTTGACCGAGCTTTACCAAATTCCGAATCATTACGGAATGACGGTGCGGCGGCTGTTCCCGGCGTCCGTCGCGTCCGCGCAAAGCGTGCTGACGCGTTCCGAGATGGACAAAAATCGGCTCGTCATCGACATCGGCGCGGGAACGTCGGATTTTGCGCTTTATCGCAACGGCAGTCTCGCGCTCACGGGCGTCGTTCCCGTCGGCGGCGATCACGTCACGAACGACATTTCGCACGGGCTTCAAATTCGCGCCGAGGACGCCGAGCGTCTCAAAATCAAATACGGACGCGCCGTCGCGCGCGATTCCGATGCGCTTCGCGAAATCGAACTCGATGACGATTCGCTCGATTCCGAGCTGAAAGAATTTGCGGCGCACGTTTCGCTTTACAAAATGGAGCTCGTCGCCGAATTTCGCTTGCGGGAACTGTTCTCGCTGATTGCGAAAAAAATCAACGTCGAAGACGTGTTTCGCGGAACGGTGTTGCTCACGGGCGGCACGTCGAAAATGCGCGATATCGGCGAGCTCGCGAGCTCCGTTTTCGGGAACGCGGAAGTGCGTCTCGCGGAACCGTCGGAAAATTTCGCGCGCAATTACACGGATCCGAAATACGCGACGGTCGTCGGGCTCGCCGCGCTGATTCGCGACGGGCAATCGCGTTCCCGCGGAAAAACCGGATTCATCGGCGGAATTCGCCGCTTTTTCCGAGGGCTTCTTCGCTGACGCACAGTTTCAACTTTTTTGACGCAGATGGAAAATTTTGAAAATGCACAACCCGCGCACGGGAACGTTCCCGCCGAGCCGAAACCCGCTTTGCGACTGAAAGTCGTCGGCGTCGGCGGCGCGGCAACGCGCACGGTCGCGCGGCTTTGCGCCGCCGGAAAATTCGCGGCGGAATTTGTCGCCGTGGACACGAGCGAGCCGGAACTGAACGCGCTGAAAAATACCGGCGTAAAAACTTTTCTCATCGGAGAAACCGTTACCGGCGGGAGCGGCGCGGGAACGGACGCAACGCGCGGCGCGCTCGCGGCAAAAGCTTCCGAAGATCGCTTGCGGGAAATGCTCGCGGGAACGGATTTGCTCGTCGTTGTCGCTTCGCTCGGGCGCGGCACGGGAAGCGGCGCGTCCGTCGAAATCGTCAACATTGCGCGGGAAATCGGACTTACTTCCGTGTGTTTTGCGACAACGCCGTTTTCTTGGGAAGGCACGAATTCGACCGAACAGGCATCCGTCGCGATCGACGCACTACAGGCGAACGGGAACGCGTTCATTTTGATCGAAAATAATCTCATCGCGCAGACGGACGCCGTCGGCGGGAGCGCGCTCGAAGGCTTTCGCATTTCCGACCGTTGGATCGAGACCGGCGTTTCTGCGTGTTGCCGAATGTTGCTCAACGAAACGGGGCGCATGCGCGTGGATTTGGCGGCGTTTCGCAGTCTTTTCCCCGTTGTCGGAATGCGCACGCTTTTTTCCGTGGGATTCGGCGCGGGCGAATCTGCGCAGGAAGACGCGCTGACGGAACTTTTTCGCAGTCCGTTGCTGAAAACGCGCACGTCCGCTGCGTCCGCGGCGGAAACGCTCGCGATTCACGTCGAATTCGGCGCGGAGCCGAACATCGCGCTCTGGGGCGAAATCGCTCAGCGCGTGAAAGATCGTTTCGGCGGCGAAGCGCGCACGATCCCGAGCTATGCCGTCAATCCCGCGCTCGGTGATCGTCTCGAAATTTGTGTTTTCGGCGCGTCGGGAATGCGCGCGGCGGAAAAAATCGTTCGCCCTGCGCCGAAAAAATCCGCCGCCGCAGAAAAACGTTTGGAGAGCGAAATTCTCGTGCTTTCGCCGGATTTCGCCGAAATTCAGGATACATCTTCGCCGGACGAATTGGTGATCGATGACCGCCGCGGAATTTTCGGTTCGACGCGCAGTCGGCTTTTCGAAGGCATGGACTTGGATACGCCGACGTATATCCGCGAGCAGGTTAATCTCGAAAAAGCGTTCGCGAAAAAGAAAAAAGAACTCGGCGCAATCGAGAAAAACTGACGGAGCCGCCCGCGATGGACGTCGAACTTTTTGATTACGAATTGCCGCCGGAACTTATCGCGCAAACGCCGGCGGCGCGGCGGGAACAGTCGCGACTGCTCGTCGTGAATCGCGCGGCGGGAACGTTTTCGCATCATGTTTTTGCGGAGCTTCCCGATTTGCTTCCGGCGGGAACGCGGCTGTTTCGCAACGATGCCGCCGTGCTTCAGGCGCGTCTCGCGGGAACGCGCGAAACGGGCGGGAAAATCGAGTGTTTGCTTTTGCGTCCGGGAGAAATTCCGACGCGTTGGTGGTGCATGCTTCGCCCGGGGAAAAAAGCGGCGGCGGGAACGTTCGGCGTTCCCGGAGTTTATCGCGCTCGCGTCGTCGGCAAGGAAGAATGCGCGGAGGGCGGCGGCGAATATCTCGTCGAATTCGATTTGCCCGAGGGACGAAGCGTGCTCGACGTCGCCGCAGAAATCGGGCGACTTCCGCTTCCGCCTTACATCGAGCGTGCACGCCCGAAAGATAAAGATTTTTCCGCACTCGATCGCGAACGTTATCAGACGGTTTACGCGCGGCGGGAACGCCCCGTCGCCGCCGCCGCGCCGACTGCCGGACTGCATTTTTCCGATGCGCTCTTGGACACGATGCGCGCGCGCGGTTTTCGCACGTTCGACCTCACGTTGCACGTCGGCTTGGGAACGTTTCAGCCGATCAAATCCGCGACGATCGAGGCGCATTCCATTCACAAGGAATTTTACGCGATTCCCGCGGGAACGCGCGCGGAGCTCGAACGTCGCGATCCCGCGTCCCCGCGCCTTGCCGTCGGGACGACGAGCCTTCGCGCGATGGAAGATTTTTCGCGCCGTCGCGCCGCCGGCGATCCGCTCATTCCGCCGACGGGAACGGTCGCCGCAACGGCGGGAATTTACATTTATCCGCCGTCAAAAATTGTTTCGGCAGAAATTTTAATTACGAATTTTCACCTGCCGAAATCGACGCTCATGTGCCTTGTCGCGTCGTTTCTCACGCCGGGCGAAACGCGCGGGATCGCGTGGCTTAAGGAGCTTTACGCCGAAGCCGTGCGGGAACGCTACCGCTTTTACAGCTACGGCGATGCGATGCTTATTCTTTGATTTTTTTTGCCTGCGGCAAAAAAAGTTGAGAAGTTGAAAAGGTTGAGGAGTTTAGGAGTAGCGTGCGGATTTTTGCCTGCGGCAAAAATTCTTGGGGGCGGAGACGTCCACGTCTCCGCATCGAATCCATT
>CAVEBA010000141.1:4130-4694 GCA_963613695.1 Sphaerochaetaceae bacterium | reverse complement strand
AGACGCGAAACGTTTCTAACCCCACGCGTAAGCGTGGGGAAAGCGACTTCCGCTTCTCGAAGCCTCGTAGAGGCGACACTACGCGCGTGGCGTTCCCGCGCGGAGACGTGGACGTCTCCGCCCCCAATTTTTTGCCGTAGGCAAAAATCCGCACGATACTCCTAAACTCCTAAACCTTTTCAACTCCTCAACGGTTTTTGCCGTAGGAAAAAATGAAGCTTCTTTAAGCTTTAAGCCATAAGCTTTAAGCTTTTTTACAGCCATTCCGCTCGGGCGGCGCAGCGGAGATCGAAGTTCAGTGCGCGTTTTCCCGTCGGCGTAAGGCGCACGAATCCGCCGGCGGCGCGAACGAGCGCCATTCCCGCCGCGACGTCCCAGAGATTTGTGCCGCGTTCGTCGTAGACGTCCGCGCGCCCGACGGCGACGTAAGCGACGGCGAGCGCCGCGGTGCCGATCATGCGAATTTTTTTGAATTTTCCGACTTCGGCGATAAACGGCGCGAGCGCCTCGGGCGATTTGTCCGCGAGCGCGGGAAAGCCCGCCATCAAGCACGCTTGCGAAAGC
>CAVEBA010000141.1:0-4120 GCA_963613695.1 Sphaerochaetaceae bacterium | reverse complement strand
TTTTTCCGTTGAGAAACACGCCGACGCCGACGATTCCGGAAAACATTTCGTCTGCGTTGAAATTATAAATTGCGCCGAGCACGGGTTCGTTCCCGCGCATGAGCCCGATGCTGACGCAGGTCAGCGGCTGTCCGCGCTGATAGTTGAACGTGCCGTCGAGCGGATCGACAACCCAGTAAAGCGTTCCCGCGGAATCGTAGAGCGCGGGATCGCCGCCGAGTTCTTCGCCGAAAATCGGAAGCCCGGTCGCGGCGAGGCGTTCCCGCACAAGGCGCTCGGAATTTGTGTCGGCGGCGAGTTTCACGTCAGTCGTCGTGTTGAGCGCGACGCTTCGGTCGCCGCCTGCGCGCAGGATTTTTCCGGTTTCGCGCGCTGCGGCTTCGGCGATTGCGAGGAAGTTTTTCAATTCCGAGATTTCCATAACGCGCAAAAATCTACCACCGTTCCCGCCGCGAATCAAACCACGGCTCAAAGCCCGTCCGCGAAAATGCGAAAAAGCCCGCGCCGGCGCACGTGTTTTCGCAAAATTTCTGCGGCTTCGGCGGAAATTTTTGCGTCGAGTTCCGCGTTCCCGCAGGAATGCACGGTGAACACGCGCGGCGTTCCCGCGGGAAAAGCGATGTCGCAAAAATATTCTGCGGGAGCGAAAAGCGTTTGCCCGTTGTCGTATTCACCGAGCGTCGCGAGCGGCGCGGAGTAGACGATGCTCGCGGTTTCGGCGTCGGCGATGCGCAGTGCGGCGCGCGGGCGATCGGCGTTTGCCGCGGCGATTTTTTCCGCATCGGAATCGGTTTCGCCGAGCGCAAATTTTTTTGCGATTTCCCAAGAATCCGCGCCGAATGCGTTTTCCGGGAGCGGCGGAATCTGTTCATTTTGCAAACGCAGAGAAAGTTCCGCGCTCTGCAAATCGATCGAAAGCAACTCGCCGAACGGCAAAAAAGATTTTTCCCGCAACCTCAGCGCTTCCGGCGAAACGTCTGCGCCGAAGTTGCGCGCAGTCGGCAAAAAAAGCGGCTCGGAATCGCGATAGGCGCCCGAATTTTCGTAGCCCTCGGCAACGCTTACCGGCGCAGGTGCGGGAACGTCTTTTTTGAGCGGACGCATAGAAAATCCCGGCGAAAAAATGACAAACGCGGAAATTCCGAAAAGCACGATGCAGACGAGCGCCGCCTTCGTCAACGCGGGCAGCTCGTTGCGGAAAAAACGATATATCGGAAACGCCGAAAATTTCACGTCGCAAGGTTCTTCCATCTCCGGAAATTTGTCGATTGAAAAAACGCAACGTTCCCGCAAAAATTCCCCGCATGAACAGCGGCTTGCATCTCGTTTCCGCACATTCCGTCGTCGCGCTCGCGGAAAATCTCGCCGCGCAGATCGCCGCTCGTCCGGATCCGTTTGCGACGGAAACCGTGCTCGTGATGAATTTTGCGCAAGGCGTGTGGTTGCGCCGCTTTCTCGCAGAGCGTCTCGGCATTTGCGCGAACATCGATTTTCGCTCGCCGGAATCGTTTCTCGAGCGGCTCGTGCGTCGCGGTCGCGGGAACGCGTTTGACCGCGAAACGCTCGCGTGGCGAATTTTTTCAAAACTGAAAGAATTTTGCGCGGCGGGCGCGGGAACGCCCGAAGCGATGAAATTCGGGCTCGCCGGACGCGATGACGACGAAATTTTTCGCCGCGCCGCCGAGCTCGGAGATCTTTTTTGGCGTTATCAAAGTTTTCGTCCCGAGATGATTCGCGATTGGTGCGAAAACGCGCCGGCGCCGAGCGGCGTTGCGCCGGATTTTCTCGCGGAATATTGCCGGCAAAAAAATCTGTGGCGCACGCTCGATTTCGGCGGAGAAAAACCGCCCGCCGTCGCGTGGCTCGAGATGCTTGCGAATCCTGCGCCGCTCGCGGGAACGCCCGCCCGAATCTTTGTTTTTGCGCCGTCCGCGCTCCCGCGCATCCACTTCGAGTTGCTGGAAAAACTTTCCGCCGAAACCGAAGTCGTGCTCTGCTATCATAATTTGTCCGCCTTTCTTTGGACGGATTCCAAGGAGCAAAAAAAAATTCTGCGGGAACGGCTTCGCGCGAAAAAATCCGGGAAAAAAACTTCCGCCGAAAGCGCGGATTTTTCCGAAGAAGGCAACGAGCTGCTCGCCGCGTGGGGCAAGGCGGCGAAACCGCTCGCCGCGCGGCTCATCGACTCCGGAGCGCTCGACCACGAATCCAATCTCGATTTGCCGCCCGAGCGCGATTCGCTTTTGCACGCGTTGCAACGCTCGATTCGCGATGACGTTCCCGCGCGGGAATGCCGCTTCGAACCTGCGTCCGGAGACGATTCGCTGAAAATTCTCGTCGCGCCGAGCCCGCTCCGCGAAATGGAAATTTTGCGCGATGAGCTGATCGCGCGTTTCGCCGCCGATCCGTCGTTGCGCCCGCGCGACGTGCTCGTGACGCTTTCCGATTTCGACACGTATGCGCCGTTCGTCCGCGCCGCGTTCGAAAATTCCGGAATTCCGTTTTCCGTTGCAGATCGCGCGGGAACGGAAATTTTTCCCTGCGCCGCCGCGTTTTTGGAAATTCTGCAAGTCGCGCGCGGCGAGTTGCGTCTCGACGAAGTGCTTTCCCTGCTCGATCCGGAGAGCGTGCGAAGCGGGCTCGGGCTCAGCGACGACGAAGTTTTCGCGTTGCGCCGCGTTTTGAACGAAGCCGGCGTGCGCTGGGGCAGCGACAAAGATTTTCGCCGGCGACGCATTTTCGGCGAAAACGTTCCCGCGATTTCGGAAGCGATGCGCGTTCCCGCGGAAACGCTCGCCGCCAACAATTCGTGGAGATTCGGAATGCGTCGGCTCGCGCTCGGTTATTTTTTCGATGTCGAAGAAGACGGCGCAACGTTTGATTTCGGCGAGCGACTCCGCGCGTCGCCCTTCCCCGCCTTGCGCGAAGAAGCGCCGAGCGCGCTCGGGAAATTTTCTCGGCTTCTCGACGTGCTCGAAAAACTCGCGAACGCATTTTCGGAAAAGGAAATTCGCAGCGTTCCCGAGTGGTGCGATTTTCTCGCGGAAACGTTGGCGGACGGAATTTTTTCCGGTGTCGAAAACGGCGCAAACGTCTTGCGCTCAGCGCTCGCGGGAACGGCAAACGCGGCAAAAAACGCCGCCGGCGGCGACGAATCGCGCGTTCCCGCGTGCACGCTCGCCGCGTTCTGCGTTGCGCTCGAACGGCTCGATTGGAGCGCCGGGCGCGCGTCCGGCGGCATGCTTCGCGGGAAAGTTACGTTTTGCAGAATGCAGCCGTTGCGCAACATTCCCGCGCGCGTCGTCGCCGTCTGCGGGCTCTGTAGCGGCGCGTTCCCGCGCACCGGCATGAAAAACGCGCTCGATCTGCTTTCGTTTTCCGCGAAAAATTTTCCGGACGGTTCCGCGCTCTGGGATCGCAGTTCCCGCGACGATGATTGCCTGCTTTTTCTCGAAAACATTCTCGCCGCCAAGGATTCGCTGATGCTTTCTTACGTCGGGCGTAACGCCGTTGACGGGAAAGCGCTCCCGCCGAGCGTGCCGCTTTCGAAACTGCGCGATTTTCTCGGCGAGCTCACGGGCGAAATTTCTCCGAGCGACGAAAAATCCGATGCCGTCGGCGCGCCCGGATTCGAGACGCTTCACCATTTGCACGGATTCGCGCCCGATTATTTTTCGAAAAAAAATCCGAAACTTTTTTCATTCAGCCGCGCCGATTATCTCACCGCAAAAACCGCGCAAGCCGCCGCAAAAGCGAAGCCCGTTCCCGCGGGAACGCCCGAGCGCCGGCGCATTCCGTTCGCGTTCCCGAAAACGCTTTCGGCGCGCGAACTCGCGGATTTTTTCAAATCGCCCGCGACGTTCGTCTGCAAATTCGGGCTCGGCGCGGCAAACGAATTTTTCGGCGAAAAAATGCCGACGGACGATCCCGGCAACGGCGTTTCCGCGTTCGATGCCTGCCGTCTCCACAAATTTATTTTTGAAAAAAAACTCGCCGAAGCGCAAGGCGAGCGAAATTCGCCGGCAGAAAATTTCGAGGATGCGGAACGAAAATTTTATGCGGCGGAACTCAACGCCGGACGTGCTCCCGCGATGTCGCAGGAAGCTGCGCGACGTAACGA
>CAVEBA010000140.1:0-4695 GCA_963613695.1 Sphaerochaetaceae bacterium | reverse complement strand
GTGTTTATCCGTGGGCTAAGGCGTTTTTGCGGGAACGCCGGTTTGCACCATGCTGTTGCTTGTCGCGCCGAATCACCTCATCAACTTTCCCATCAATTCATTTCACCGCTTGACCGCCGGGCGGAATAGTTCATCATTAGCAACTCAAAGTTTTTCAAAAAAATATCCATGAAGAAGTCCACCATCATCTTGTTCGTCCTCGCCGCGATCTTCGCGGGAACGTCTGCGTTGCTCTATCTCGAAAACGGAGATTTGAAGTCGGAAAAGCCGACCGAGTCGCAGCTTCGCGAAGAGTCGGAATCCGTGAAAGCATCCAACCGCGAACTCCGCGCGCGTGCCGAAATTGTTTCGGACGAGCTTGCGCGAGTTTCCGAAAAGAACAAAAATCTCGAAAAGGAACTCGCCGATGTCGGCGAAAAATCCGTTGCGCAGAGCCGCGAGAACGAAGCCGCGCAAAAGCGCATCGCCGCGCAGAACAAGACGCTCGAAGACAAGAACAACGAGCTCAAAGCCGCCAAGGAAACTGCGGAAAAGAATAAGGCGACCGCCGAAGAATTGCAGAAACAGCTTGCAGAAGAACGCCGCCGCTCGGAAGAGCTCAACGGTGAAGTCATGAAGATGCGCAGCACCGAAGACCGCAAGGCGCTCGAAGCGTCCATCGCGGAAAAAGATGCCGGGCTCGCCTCGCTTTCCTCGGAACGCGAATCGCTCAAGGAAGAGCTCGCCGCCCGCAAGCTCGAAATCGCGGATTTGAAGCAACGTCTCCGCGCCGCGCAGGAAACGGCGAAAGACGGTTCCGCCGCCGCCGATTCCCGCGCCGATGAGCTGCGCGCGGAACTCGCCGAAGCGCAAAAGAAAATTTCCGATCTGGAAAGCACCGTGCGCACGTTGCGTCGCCGCGCGGCAAATCGCTGATAATCGTTCCCGATTTTCGAACCGGGTTCGTCATCGAAAAACGGGGGCGGGGAAATTTTCCCGCTCCCGTTTTTTCCCGAAATCTTTCTTCTTTTTTATCTCATGAAAAAAACATTTTTTTTGACGATGCTCTGCGCGTTGTTCGCGCTTAGCGTTCCCGCGTCGGCGTTTGCGGACGTTCCCGCGCAGGGCGACGATGCAACCGCCGTTCCCGCGAAAACCGTTCCCGCGCAGGAAGTTTTCAATGTGAAAAACGCCGCGATTCTCGGCGTGGTCGAAGGGCTTACGGAGTATTTGCCCGTGTCTTCGACGGGACACCTGATTCTCACCAACAGCGCGCTCGGGCTGAAATCGAAAGACGCGCTCGTGCGGCGCGACGGCGACGGGCTCGTGCTCGATCGCGACGGCTCGGTGTTTTCCGTCGAAGAAGCGGCGGACGCGTATTCGATCATCATTCAATTCGGGGCGATTGTCGCCGTGCTTTTCGCGTATTGGGGGCGTTGCACGGGAACGTTCGTCGGCGCGTTGCGGCGCGATCCCGCGAGTTTGCGTCTGACGCGAAATCTCATCGTCGCGTTCGTTCCCGCGGCGGGGCTTGGATTTATTTTTTCGGACAAAATTGAGGAACTGCTATTCAATCCCGTGACGGTTGCGATTGCGCTCGTGGTCGGCGGCGTGCTGATGTTGGTCGTTGATCGGCGGCAGAAGCATCGCGCGGCGGGAACGCCGGCGAACGCCGTCGGCGAAGAGCCGGGTCCGGATTTGCAGGATCTTTCCGTGCGCCAGTCGCTGACGATCGGCGCGATGCAGTGCCTTGCGCTTTGGCCGGGCATGAGCCGCTCGATGGCGACGATTGTCGGCGGCTACGTTGCGGGGCTTTCGCCGCGCCGCGCGACGGAATTTTCGTTTCTCCTCGGGCTTGTCACGCTTTCTGCGGCGTCGATTTACAAGACGTTGAAATGTGCGGAGCAGATGTTGGCATCGTTCGGCGCGGGCGTTTCGGCGCTCGGGCTTGCGGTGGCGTTTGTCGCGGCGTTTGCATCGGTGAAATGGATGGTCGAGTGGATTTCCCGCCACGGGCTTTCGGCGTTTGCGTGGTATCGCTTTGCGCTTGCCGCCTGCGTTCTCGCGTGGGTGTATCTGTTCTGATGCGCATGATTTTTTTGCGCTGAAGAAAATTTCGTTCCCGCATGCTTCCGCCGCAGATTCCCGATGCCGAATGGCTCGAAAGCGTTTCGCCGACGACGCTTCGCGAGGGCAAGGCGCTGGCGAGTGCGGCGACGAATGTCGTGTGGGAAGCGCCCGTTTTTCGGGGCGTTGTGCTTGAGGGCGCGCGGCGTTTTCTCGTTTCGCTGAATCTGCGTTCGCGCACGTTCCCGCAAGCGGAATGTTCCTGCGAAGTCGGGCAGTCGCGCCGTGTGTGTCGCCACGCGCTGGCGATTTACTTTGCGTATTTTGCGCCGTTGCTGAAAGCGGCGGAAGCGGCGCGCGTTGCCGCCGGAATTTCGGAAAAAAAATCTTCGCCACAAGTCTGCGCCGCGGGAACGCCGGCGACGCCGAAAACCGTTTTATCCGGCGGGAACGATGATTCCGCACGCGCGGGAACGCCGTCGGCATCGGACGCGGAAATTTCGTCGCGCGCTTCCGTGGACGGCGCTCGCGAGTGGCTTTCCGTGATTTTGCCGTCGCGCACGGCGGAGTGCTACGAACCGCTTCGCGACTTGCTTCGCGCGTCCGGCTTCGCGCTTGATGCGCGTTCCCGCCGTTGGTTTTTGCGCGGTGAACACAAGGTGCTGAATTTCCTCGCGGACAATCGCGATTTTCTCGAAAAAGATTGCCGCGCCGTCTACACGCCGAATTTTCGAAAATTTATGCGCGGCGTGCGCACGGCGCAGATTCATTGCGAAGCGAGCGAGACCGACGACGGAAAATTCGATTTGGACGTGCGCATGGAAACTTTCGGCATCACGGACGGCGAGCTTTCTTCCGCGCTCGGTTGCGGACGGCGCTATGTTTTTCGCGAGAACGGGAGAATCGTGCTTTTGGCTTCGGACAAACTGCGGAAAATTTCTTCGTTGCGGGAACGTCTCGGGCAGGGCGCAGTCTCGGGAACGGAAAACGCTTTTCGCCGTCGTTTTTCTCGCGCCGAATTGCCGTCGGCGGAAACGATGCTCGGCGAGTTGGGAATCGGATTCGAGCCGCCGGAAACTTGGCGGGAACGCTCCGCCGCGTTGCTCGATTTGAGCCGGCTCGCGCGGCCGCCCGTTCCCGAAGCGCTTTTTTCTCGTCTCCGCGCGTATCAGCAAATCGGCGCGGCGTGGCTTTGGCACTTGCATTCCGCCGCACTCGGCGGCTTGCTCGCAGATGAAATGGGGCTGGGAAAAACCGTGCAGACAATTGCGTTTCTCGCCGCCGTTTTTGAGAACGCGAAAAAATGTTTCACGGCGGGCAATGCGGAGCTGCGCGCGCTCCTCGTCGTTCCCGCCGGGCTTATCGAAAATTGGCGGCGCGAGCTCGCGCGTTTTGCTCCCGAAATTCCCGTGCTCGTGCATCACGGTCCTCGCCGCAGTGCCGCGGCGCTCGCGGCGTTTCGTTTCGGAATCGCGCTTACGTCGTATTCTTCGCTGGCGATTGACCTCGACGCGTTTCTCCCTTACGAGTGGCGCACAATTGTTGCCGACGAAGCGCAACAAATTAAAAATCGCCGTTCCCGCAATTCGCGTTCGTTGAAATTTCTTCGCGCGGGAACGCGTTTCGTGCTCACGGGAACGCCCATCGAAAATTCGCACGAAGATTTGCGCTCGCTCTTTGAATTTATCTTGCCGGGACTGCTTCCGCCGAACGGCGCGGGAACGTCCGCCTCCGCGCTCGCGCGTCGCGACTGGGATCGCGAAAATCTGAAAAAAATCGTTGCGCCTTACATTTTGCGACGCACGAAATCCGCCGTTGCGCCGGAGCTTCCGCCGCGCATCGAGCAGACGCTGTGGTGTCGTTTCGGCGAGGCGCAATCTCGCCTCTACGAGGAATGGCAAACGCGTTCCCGCGAGGAATTTTTCAAACTCGAAATGTCCGGCGCATCGGACGCGCATCTGCGCATCGCGGCATTTTCGCAACTGTTGCGGCTTCGCCAAATCTGCACGGAACCGCGCGTTGTCGCCGAAGATTTTCCCGAAACGGAAAACGCAAAATTGCGCGCGTTTCGCGAACTGCTCGACGAAGCGCAGGCGGGTGGACACCGAATGCTTGTTTTTTCGCAATTCGTTTCCGTGCTCGATTTTCTCGCGGACGCTCTGCGCAACGACGGCGTGCCGTTTTGCCGAATCGACGGCTCGACGCGCGAGCGTTCCCGCGAGTGCGACCGCTTCAATGCTTCGCCGGAAATCCCCGTGTTTCTTATTTCGCTCAAAGCGGGCGGGCTCGGGCTCAACATCACGGGCGCCGACACCGTTGTCCACTACGATCCGTGGTGGAATCCCGCCGCCGAGGCTCAGGCAACCGATCGCGCGCACCGAATCGGGCAAACGCGCGCCGTGACGTCGATTCGCCTCGTCGTCGCCGATTCCGTCGAAGAACACGTGCTTTCCCTACAACGCGAAAAACGCCGCTTGCTCGAAGAACTTTTTGAGGAAACCGATCCCGCGAACGCAAAAATTTCTCTCGCCGAAATTCGGAATCTCCTCGGCGTCTCCCGCGCAAATTCTTAAATTTTTTCCGTGCGGCATTTTTTGTTTATTAATTGACAAAATTATGACGAAGAAACTTGTTTTCAAAATTAAGCAC
>CAVEBA010000139.1:0-4699 GCA_963613695.1 Sphaerochaetaceae bacterium | reverse complement strand
ACGCATACAACCGCGTAAAAAAACGCCACGACGAAAGCCCGGTTTTTCAACGCCCGAAATTCAAAAAAGAAATTGAAAACAACGCGTTGAAAATTCGAAAGCTACAACAAGAACTCTCAGAAGTTCAAACGACATTGGACAAAGTCCAAAAGAAACGCTATGCCGTTACACACGAAAAACGAGTGGCAACGGAATTAAAAAGCGAATACGAAGATCGTGCTTTCAATGCGCTGAGTGACGAAATTCATTGCGAAAAGGCATTCAGTCTCGCTTGCGCTTGCCTACTCGCGACGCAGGAAATTCGCCGACTAAAAGGCGAAATTCTCGACCTCGAAAAAACGAAAGAAGACAAACGAATAGACCTCGTCTATTGATGCCGTTTCCGCGGGAATGTTTTCTTGGGAACGCAGAGATTTCACCAAGAAAAAAAATCGTGAAAATTATTGAAATTTGCGGATAAAAAAAAACGTTCCCGCGCCGAATCAACTTTTCGACTCTTCAATTTTTTTCACTTTCGCGATTCGAGTTCTTCCCAACGTTCGAGGGCGGACATCAGCTCCTCTTCGATGGCGGCGAGACGCGCGTTCACGTCGCGCACGGCGACGGGATCGCGGTAAAAATCCGCGTTGTTGAGTTTTTCCGAAAGCGTTTTTTGCTCGGTTTCGAGCGCGTCGATTTTTTGCGGGAGCGCCTCTAGCTCGCGCGTCTCCTTGTAGGAAAGTTTCTTTTTCGCCGGCGGATTTTTCGTCGCCGCATCGGGCGCGGGAACGCGTTTTTCCGGCTTTGCGGCGGGAAGGCTTTTTGCGGAAAGCTCGGCGAGATGTTCTTTTTTCCACGCTTCGTAATCGCCGACAAATTCGCGCAGGTGCCCGTCGCCCTCGAAAACGACGAGACTCGTCGTCACGTCGTCGAGAAATTCGCGATCGTGCGACACGAGAATCACGGTGCCGTCGAAATCGCCGAGCAGTTCTTCGAGCAGGTCGAGCGTCTCAAGGTCGAGATCGTTTGTCGGTTCGTCGAGCACGAGCACGTTGGCGGGTTTGAGAAAAATTTTTGCGAGCAACAGGCGGTTGCGCTCGCCGCCGCTGAGCATTGAAACCGTCGAGCGCGCGCGATCCGGCGAAAACAAAAAATCGCCGAGATAGCTGATGACGTGGCGCGTCTTTCCGCCGACGAAAACCGTGTCCGCGCCCTCGCCTGCGAGATTTTCCGCGAGCGTTTTGTCCTCGCGCAACTGCGAACGCAACTGGTCGAAATACGCGATTTGCAGTTTTGTGCCGTGCGTTATCGTTCCCGCATCGGGCGCGAGCTCGCCCAGCAGGATTTTCAGCAACGTAGTTTTGCCGATGCCGTTCGGACCGATTATGCCGATGCGGTCGCCGCGCATAATCGTCGTCGAAAAATCGCGTATCGCGGGAACGCCGTTCCAACTGTGCGAAATGTGCTCAGCGACGATGACCTTTGCGCCGGATTTTTCGCCCTCGTCGATTGTCGCGCGCACGTTCCCGACGGCGCTACGGCGCGATGCGCGGATTTCGCGCAACTTTTTCAGTTCGCGCACGCGTCCCTCGTTGCGACAACGACGAGCCTTTACGCCGCGACGCAGCCACGCTTCCTCGCGCGCGAGCAGTTTGTCAAATTCCGCGTTGTTTGCGGCGACGGACGCGTCCAACTCTTCGCGCCGCGTGAGATACGTATCGTAATCGCAGTCCCACGATGTAACGATCCCGCCCGCGAGATCGAGAATGCGCGTGGAAATTTTCCGCAAAAAACGGCGATCGTGCGTGACGAAGAGAATCGCGCCGCGCCACGCGAGCAAAAATTCCTCGAGCCATTCGACGGCGACGATGTCGAGGTGATTCGTCGGCTCGTCGAGCACGAGCACATCGGGCGCGGAAACGAGTTCCCGCGCGAGCAACACGCGGCGCTTCATTCCCGCGGAAAGCGAAGCAAACGGAAGCGCGGGATCGACGCCGACTTTGGAAATCATCGCGTCCGCCGCGCTCGAAAGATTCCACGCGGAATTTTCTTCGAGCCAATGAAAAATCGCGTCCAGCTCCGTCTCGGAATATTTTTCCGTGTCGTGCGTTTCGTAAGCGCGAATTTTTTCGCCCGCATCGCCGAGCCCGCCGAGCACAACCTCGCGCACCGTTCCCGCGAGCTCCGCAGGCACTTCCTGCGCAAGGTAGGCAATATGCGCACCGCGCGCGACGGCGACTTCGCCGGAATCCGGTGCGAGCAGTCCCGCGACGATTTTGAGCAAAGAGCTTTTCCCCGCGCCGTTGCGCCCGATGAGACAAACGCGCTCGCCCGCCTCGACTTGAAACGAAACATCGTCAAACAGCGACGGACCGCCGAATTTGAGCGAAAGATTTCTGACCGAAAGCAAAGACATGGGGAAAGCGGAAAACGGAAAATGGAAAATTTCTAATTTTTCTCTGCGATGAGCGAGCGATAGGCATCGGGAAGAATGCTCTGAAAATACGTTTCGCGTTCGAACGGCCACGGCGCATCGGGCAAGAGTTTCCACTGCGGGTGCGCTTCCACGAGCTCGCGCGACCACTCGAAATATTCCGCGTGATCGGTGCGGAAATGCAGACGCGTTCCCGCGACGGCGCGCGCCGCAAGGCGATCGAGCATCGCCGTCTGAATGAGACGGTTTTTGTGATGACGTTTTTTCGGCCACGGATCCGGGAAGAGAAAAAAGATTTTTCCGAGCCGACATTTTTCCGGAAGCGCGAGCAAAAGCTCCGTCGCTTCTGCCTTGAAAAATGCGAGATTCCCAAGCCCGGCGAGTTCCCGCTTGCGATTCGCGCGTTCGATACGCTTGGAAATCAAATCGAGCCCGACGCAAAATTCCTGCGGGAACGCCGCCGCATACGCCGCGAGAAAATGTCCGTGCCCGCAACCGATTTCGAGCGTCAGCGCACGCGTTCCCGCGACGACATCGGCGGGGAGCGCTTCGAGCAATTTCGCGCCGAGCTCCGCGATGCGGTCTGCGCGCTGTTTCATGGCGAGTGCGTAATCGGACATAATGAAGTGGCGAGATTAAACGTTTTTGCGAACGTTCCCGCAAATTGAAATTCGCCGCCGCCGCGCGTTCCCGCGCTTTTTTCTCGCGGGAACGCTCGCGTCGAGCTTACGCTTGCGCTTCAATTTTTTTTCAAAACAATGACGACAGCACAAATCGGAGACGCGGAATCGCGTTTGGAAAAATTTCTTTCGCGGGAACCGCAAGTTGACGCGACTGCCTACGTTGCGCACGGCGCGACATTGCTCGGCGCCGTAACGATCGGCGCGCGCGCCAATGTTTGGCCCGGCGCGGTGCTCCGCGCGGACATCGAAGAAATTATCATCGGCGAAGGCTCGAGCATTCAGGACGGCGTTTGCATTCACCTTGCGGATGACCTGCCCACGATTGTCGGGAAATTCGTCACCGTCGGACATTGCGCCGTGCTTCACGGGTGCAAAATCGGCGACGGAAGTCTGATCGGCATGAGCGCGACCGTGCTCGACGGCGCAGAAATCGGCGAGCGTTGCATCGTGGCGGCGGGAGCGGTCGTTCCGCCGCGCATGAAAGTTCCGGCGGGCTCGATGGTTGTCGGTTGCCCGGCGAAAATCAAAAAAATGCTCACCGAGCAGGAGCAGGCGGATCTTCGTCTTTGGGCGGAAAAATATCTCGTCGTTTCCGCAGCGCACAAAAAGAAATTCGGCGCTCAAACTTTCTGATTTTTTGCGATGCCCGCGACCGAAAAAAAAGAAAACGTGTTCGTCAGTCTCGCGGCGAACATCGTCGTTCCCGCGTTGATTCTGACGAAAGGCGCGAAGCTTGCGGCGCGTTTCGGTGCGGAGATTTCGCCGGCGATTGTGCTCGTGTGCGCGCTCGCGTTCCCGCTGGGGTATTTTGTATGGGATCTGTTTCGCCGTCGCCGAACGAATTGGATTTCCGTCATCGGATTCGCGGGAACGCTGCTCACGGGCGGCATCGGGCTTTTCCAACTTTCGCCGCTGTGGATCGCCGTCAAGGAAGCGTCGATTCCGTTGCTCATCGCAATCGTGATGATTTTTTCGCGAAAACTCATTCGCACATTTCTTTTCAACGAAAACGTGTTCGACGTTCCCGCGATTGAGGCGGCGACGCGCGAACGCGGGAACGAAGAAATACTCGCGGGAACGCTGCGGCTCTGTTCCCGTGTGCTCACCGCTTCGTTTTTGCTCAGCGCGGTGCTGAATTTCGTGCTCGCGCGAATCCTCGTTACGACCGATCCCGCAATCGACAGCGCAAAATTCAACGAAGAAATCGGCGAGATGATGGCGCTCTCGTGGCCCGTCATCGTCGCGCCCTGCCTGCTGTTTATTTTCGCCGCTTTGCGAATTTTAATAAAAGGTCTCGAAAAAGCCTCCGGACTTCCTTTTGAAGGACTTTTCAAGCATTCTTCGCGCGAAGAAGGGAATTAGAAAATTAGAAATTAGGAATTAGGAATGGAGCCCACGGATGGACACCGAAAAACACGGATTTTTTTCTTCTGTTCCTTGCCGGTTCAAAAAATCTCCGCGATGTTCTCCTGCGCGGGAACGCGAAAAAAGTTGAAAAGTTTAGGAGTTGATTCGGCGCTTCGCGCCTGTTGATTCCCGCTCTGCGGGAGAGAAGAATGGTAGACTGGAGAACAGGTCTACTGGCGGACTGGTGAAGTGCGGT
>CAVEBA010000138.1:0-4700 GCA_963613695.1 Sphaerochaetaceae bacterium | reverse complement strand
GCCGGCCCGAGTTCGCCGAGCGAGCCGTAGGAAACGGAAACTTCCGTGTAGGGAATCGGCTGGCGGTTCGTGCCTTTCGTCGAAACCTGACGGCTCATGATGTCCACCGTAACTTTGTAGTCGCCGACCGCGCGCCCGAAAAGCGTGTAGCCGTTTTTGTGCTGCGTGTAGCCCGTGACGAAAATGTTCATGTCGCGAAACGCTTTTTCCGCGGCTTTGTAGACGCGATCGGTGTCGCTGTTGTAGTAGCGGACGTCGCTGAGCGTTCCCGTGATGGTGTTCCACGTGCCTTCCGGGCGGCGGGAGCCGGGCTGATCCACCGGCTGAGATACGCAACCGGCGAGCGAAACGACGGCGGCAAGTGCGGAAACTGCAAGGATTTTTTTATTCATAGATAGGACGGTCTTTTCTGATGTTTGAAACGTGCTGTTATTCAGCGAGTTTTTTTTGAGATTTGCAAATGAATTTTTCTGCGAAAAAGATTAGCGTTCGGCGGGAACGACGGAATAAAACCCGTTCTTCTCGGCAACGGAAAGCGGGATTTCGAAAAGCGAGGAGAGCCGGTCGGACGTCAGCACGCGTTCCCGCGAGCCGTCGGCGACGACTGCGCCGTGCTTGAGCAAAATCACGCGCGAAAATTCCGGAGAAATCTCGCCGATTTCGTGCGAAACGAGAATCACGGTCGTTCCCGCGCGCATAAGCGTGCGCAGTTTTTCGATGTAAATGAAACGCGATTTGAGGTCGAGCCCGCTCGTAGGTTCGTCGAGCACGAGCGCTTCGGGCGCGTTCACGAGAGCGCGCGCGAGCAGGAAGCGCCGCTGTTCGCCCGTGGAATACGTGCCGAATTCCCGCCGCGCGATCCCGTCGATTTCGAGCATGCGCATCACATCGCCGGCGATTTTTCGCCGTTCCCGCGAAACCTTGCAATCGCGCCACACGCCGAAACTCGAAAAGAAGCCGGAGAGCACGACGTCCGTCCCGAGCGTTTCTTCGGGAAAATGTTTCTGCAAATCGTTGGACACGATTCCGAGACGGGAACGCAATTCGCGCACGTTCCAGAGTTTTTCGCCGAAAATTTTCAGCTCCGACGACGGCGATGCCACGGGATAAATTTCCCGCGTGAGCAGTTTCAAAAACGTGGATTTTCCCGCGCCGTTCGGCCCGAGAATTACGGTGTTGCAACCGACGGGAACGCTTAGCGAAAGTCCGGGAAAAATCGTTTTTTCCCCGCGCACGACGGAGACGTCGCGAAGCTCCAAAATATTTTCCGCGCTCATCTCAGAAACGCACCGTCACGGCTTCGCGAGCCTGCGCGTTTTCCGTGCGCAAAAGCTCCGCGGGAACGAAACCGCAAATGCCCGCGACGACGGATGACGGGAACGTCTCGCGCCCGTTGTTGTAGCTCATCACGGCGTCGTTGTAGGCTTGGCGCGCGAACGCGATTTTGTTTTCCGTGGAGGAAAGTTCTTCCATCACCTGCGCCATGTGGCGATCGGATTTCAAATCCGGATACGCTTCGCAAACGACCATCAGCCGCGAAAGCGCCGAGCCGAGCGCGCCCTCCGCCGCAGAAAGTTTGCCGATTGCGGCGGCGTTCCCGGGATTTTCGCCCGCAATTTTCGCCGCGGCAAACGCCGTGTTGCGCGCCTCGGTTACCGCCAAAAGCGTTTCCTTTTCGTGTTTGAGAAAACCTTTCGCCGTTTCGACGAGATTGGGAATGAGATCGTAGCGGCGTTGCAACTGAACGTCGATCTGCGCAAACGCATTTTTGAAACGATTGCGCAAGGCAACCAATCCGTTGTAGACCGAGACGCCCCAAAACAAAACGACAAGAACGACGACTGCGGCAACGATTCCGACAATAAAACCTGTGCTCATACTTTTTTTTCTCCTTAAAAAATTTACTGCGCGCTCCATTCAAGCATGCGCTTGAGCGGCACGTAAGCGCGGGAACGCAACGTCTCGTCCATCGTGATTTCCGGCGACATATCGCGCAGGCAATCGCGCAGTTTTTCCGGCGTGTTCAGCTTCATGAATCGGCACTCGTTGCACGCGCAAACGGCTGTCGGCCCGGCGACGAATTTTTTGTTCGGAATTTCGTTGCGAAGGCGCGAAATCATGTTCGTTTCCGTGACGATGACAAATGTGTCCGACGGCGACGTGCGGCAGAAATCGACCATTTTTTCCGTGGAACAAACCACATCGGCAAGCGCGCGAACGCTCTCGACGCACTCCGGATGCACGAGCACGGGAGCGCCCGGGAACTCGAGCTTCGCCCGCTGAATTTCGCGAACGCTGAAAAGCACGTGCGCATAGCAACTGCCCGGCCAAAGATGAATTTTCCGCTTCGTCTGATCCGCCACCCACGAACCGAGATTTTGGTCGGGAACGAAAAGAATTTCCTTGTCCGCGGGAACGTGCTCGACGATTTTTTTCGCGTTCCCGCTGGTGCAGATAACGTCCGCGAGCGCTTTCACTTCCGCACTGCAATTGATGTAGGCGACAACGTAATATTCCGGATGCGCCGCCTTATACGCGGCGAGCTCCGCCGCCGGACAGGAATCCGCAAGCGAACAGCCCGCCTCCATCACGGGAAGAAGCACCCGCTTCGACGGATTCACGATTTTCGCCGTTTCCGCCATAAAATGCACCCCGCAAAACACGATGACCTCGGCGTCCTTCGCCGCTTCCGCCTGATACGAAAGCCCGAGAGAATCGCCGACAAAATCCGCCACGCGCTGGATTTCCTCGCTCTGATAATTGTGAACGAGCAACACCGCGTTGCGCTCTTTTTTCAAACGCAAAATTTCCTCCTGCACGGGCGTCAGCGGCAAACGCGCGCCGTTCGAAGATTCAAAAACTTTCAGCGGAATGGAATCGGACATAGACGAATTTTCTCTTAGCCGGAAAAGTGTAATTCCTTTGCCCGCCCCCGCAAACCAAAACCGCCAATCCCTCAACCGCCGTTTTCTCTCGCGGGAACGGGTTCGGCGAGAAGCCACCTTGCCACGGGAACGCGTTGGAGCGTTTGCCGAAAACGTTGCTCAACGATGTCGGTGTAAATGTCGGTGAAGCCGAGCCCCGGGCAACCGCCCTACGGAAAAAAAACATTGAGCCCCGCAAGGGCAAAAACCGTTCCCGCGCGGAAACGAATGTTCGGCGGAGGAATGGGCTTTCCTGTTTTAACGCCCTCGGGAGTTTTCAATGTCCCCAAATTCTTGGATATGAAATTTGACAACATCATTCACGATGCTGTCCACCACTTTACCATCCATGTAGTCGACTGAAACTAAACCACTTATGAAAAACGGAAGAAACGGGAGCCAATAGATTACACGAACTCGTTCGGCTTCTGCCAAGCCGCCTATTGCCTTCCCTCGCAGATACACCTCCGCACTTCCATCAAGCGTAAAATCCTCACCAGTAGGAATTAGAAAAAGCGTCCACCCACTGACGATTCCGGCGAATATTGCGTTCGCGGTGGATGTCCCCGCACGCTGGAATTCAAAATGTATATGATAGGCATCACCCCTTACCTCGGGCGAATACTGAACCGAAGAAAAGAGCCCCGTTTTCATCAACGCCTCTCCGATTCTTTTTCTGAATTTTTCAGGCGAATATCCGGCAATCGGACGATCCGTACCTTGGCACTGAGTGAAAACAACAGAATACGAGAGCGGAACTTGTTTTGATTTAGGAGTATTCGTTTGCACAACGTCCCCGCCCTCACAATATCCGTTAGTGAAGGACAGACACCCGGAAAGTAGTGACACAACGACTATATGCGAAAAAAACAAAAGAATCGTTTTCATTTTTTTTCAGATTTTACTGTTATTCTGGTGATGACCGTATTGTTTTCTGTAAACGGACGAAGATCTCTCCATTGTTTGATGACGCGACCGTTTATGCTCTCGACGACATCTCCTCTCCGAAGCCCGTCTTTTCGAGCACGCGAGTCCTTGAGAACCGCCCAAACTGTTACCGTGACGGGAGCTGAGTCTTCATCGCCAGGAAGATATTTGGGAATATCAAGGAACGCTCCGTAGAAAGAACTCGCAGGTGTCTGCCTTCCGAAGAAAAGCGCCTGCCGCTTGAAAACATCAACCTTACGCGAGTATGAACCAGCATTTGTATTCGAGGTTGTCTTCGCTCCGAAATAAGATCCCGAATGCGTGTTCCCGTAGGAAAACGCATTTATTGTTCCGCTAGAATATGATGGCACCAAAGCAACGCCTACCCCCATGAAGTTTTCTCTTAACAGAACCAAGTCCGCCTTAACCTTTTTTGCCTGATCGATTGCGAAACTCCAAGGGCAATGCTCACCCGAAAAGACACTTGAGCCGAGAAACACATAGCCGTCTTCTATGAAATCTTTAAATTCCGACTCTGCATCTTCATTCGTAGCGGCAACAGAAAGCCGAAGAACAACTCGCCCACGGCTTTCTTTCGATTGCTTATGATTTTTCCCCGAGAGAATTTCCGCGCTAACGTAATTTCGGCTGTAATGATTCGTTATGCAACCTGTAAACAGAAACAACAACGCGGGAACGGCGAAAATGCAGAGAGTTCGAGACCTACTTTTCATAACCGTTTTATAGTAAAAAAAGAGTCACACACAAGGCAACGACTTTCCGGAAGTAAAAACAAAAAAAAGCCGTTCCCGCGCGGGAAGTTTCCTCCGAGCCTGCGCTGTGGTAGAA
>CAVEBA010000137.1:0-4803 GCA_963613695.1 Sphaerochaetaceae bacterium | reverse complement strand
AAAAGGGACGCGTCTTCGACGCTTGGACATACTTCATTTTTGCCTACGGCAAAAATCAGCTCGCTACTCCTAAACTCCTAAACCTTTTCAACTCCTCAACTTTTTTGCCTACGGCAAAAATTATGCGGGATTTTCCAACTCGGAGGAAATTCGCATGGAGCAAAAATCCGGGCCGCACATGGAGCAGAAAGCGGCTTTTTTTGCGGCGTCCTGCGGGAGCGCTTCGTCGTGCAAGCGGCGCGCGTGTTCCGGGTCGAGTGCGAGCGCGAATTGGTCTTCCCAGCGAAATTCAAAACGTGCGCGGGAAAGCGCGTTGTCGCGATATTGCGCGGCGGGGTGTCCTTTTGCCAAATCCGCGGCGTGCGCCGCGATTTTGTAAGCGATTACGCCTGCGCGCACGTCTTCGCGATTGGGCAAGCCGAGATGTTCTTTCGGCGTGACGTAGCAGAGCATCGCGCATCCGAACCAGCCGATGAGCGTTGCGCCGATTGCGCTCGTGATGTGGTCGTAGCCGGGCGCGATGTCGGTCGTGAGCGGTCCGAGCGTGTAGAACGGCGCCTCGTGGCACCAGTCGAGCTGATTGCGCATGTTCGCGCGAATGAGTTGCGCGGGAACGTGCCCGGGGCCTTCGTTCATCACTTGCACGCCGTGTTCCCACGCGCGTTTCGTGAGTTCTCCCTGCGCTTTGAGCTCGGCGAATTGCGCTTCGTCGTTTGCATCGGCAATTGAACCCGGGCGCAATCCGTCGCCGATGGAAACGCCGATATCGTAAGCCGCCATGATTTCGCAGATTTCGTCCCAGTGTTCCCAGAGAAAATTTTCGGCGTTATGGCGTTGGCACCATTTCGCCATGATTGAGCCGCCGCGCGAAACGATTCCCGTGACGCGCGAGGCGACGAGCGGCACGAAATCTTTTTTCACGCAAGCGTGAATCGTGAAGTAGTCGACGCCTTGCTCCGCCTGTTCGATGAGCGTTTCGCGGAAAACTTCCCACGAAATTTCATCGCTCTTGCCGCCGACTTTTTCGAGCGCCTGATAAATCGGCACCGTGCCGACGGGAACGGGGCAGTTGCGCAAAATCCACTCGCGCGTGGCGTGAATGTTTTTTCCCGTGGAAAGATCCATGAGCGTGTCGCCGCCCCAACGGCAGGACCAACGCATTTTGTCCACTTCTTCTTCGATGCCGGACGCGATCGCGGAGTTCCCGATGTTCGTGTTGATTTTCACGAGAAAATTTCGTCCGATAATCATCGGTTCGGCTTCCGGGTGATTGATGTTTGCGGGAAGAATTGCGCGACCGCGCGCGATCTCCGAACGCACGAATTCCGGCGTAATTTCCTGCGGGATCGCCGCGCCGAAAGCTTCTCCCGGGTGCATAAAATCAAGCCGGCGGCGCTCCGGCGTTCCCGCGTCGTCGCGCATTTCCTGCAACTTCATATTTTCGCGGATTGCGACAAATTCCATTTCCGGCGTGATGATTCCGCGGCGCGCGTAATCCATCTGCGTAATGTGCGCGCCGGGCTTTGCGCGGTAAATTTTGCGGTCGCCGCGGTCAAACTGTTCGACGTGGCACGCGCTTTTCACTTCGGGAACGACGTAGCTCGCGGGAACGCTCTCGACATCGCCGCGTTCGAGAATCCACGGCGTGCGCAGGGCGGGAAGCCCCTTGCGAATGTCCTTGTGAAACGCTTCGTCGCCCCACGGTCCGGACGTGTCGTAGACGCGGACGGGCGCGTTTTCGCGAATGATTTTTCCCGCGCGGGAACGCGTCGGAGAAAGGGAAATTTCGCGCATGGGCACACGAATATCGGGGCGGGAACCCTCGATGTAGATGCGGCGACTCTGCGGGAACGCGTCGCGGATTTCGTCGTTTTCTGCTTTTGCGGAAATGTCTGCCATGTCGGAAAAAATTAGTGCGCGAAGCTTAGAACTTAACGCGCTAAGGTTAAAGCGGATTTTTTTACCGCAGGCAAAAAAAGGTTTCGGGTGTGTCTTTTGAAAGATGAAAGCTTAAAAAAAAACGCCGACGGCGTGAACCCGCTACGGGAATCAAGCCGATTCGGAGTGCGTTCCCGCGCGCGATTAAAGTCCGAGCAGTTCCTGTAATGCTTCTTTGACGCGGGCGAAGTCGGCATCGGACAAACAGCCGTAGAATCTTCCGATGCTTCCTTTGTCAAAGGGGGCAATCCCTTGGATGTTTACGGCAGACGCTTTCGGCAGGAATTTCGGTTTCCCGATGTAGACTTCTCCGAACCCTCCGCGAATCTGCGACGTAAGCGGAGCGACTACCGCGAGCGCGCGTGCCGAGTCTTCGTCCGGATAGTAGAGAATAAGCGCAGGGCGCGATTTAGCGACCATTCCGCAATCGACCAAGCGGATTTGCCCGCGCGCCGGCTTAGTATTCCCCGAACGCATCGTTCCACGCGTCTAACTGCTCTTTCGTCGAACGCATCGCACCTCCGTTGTCGTCGGTGCCGATGACAATCGGAAAGTTATTCCGCACGATGGTTTGAGCGATAAAGATGTTGATTGCCTCCCCACGTTTTATGCCGTGTCTCGCCCATATTTTTTCCGCTTTTTTCAGCCGTGATGCATCGACCGGCTCATTCAAAAGTGTGGTCGCTGTTTTCATGCCCCCAATACTAATTTCGAAAAAAAAATTGTAAAACCCAAAAGCGCGGATTCGTTCTAATCCGTATGCAATCCGACATTCGCGAAAATCACGCCTGCGCCGTGTATTTTGGGAAATAGCACCTAACAAAAGAGACGGGCACGTCGGCTTTTTCACCCCCAATTATAAATCACCCAAAACAAGGAAATACTATGAAACACAATGCATCAGTATTGCTTATTTCATCCCTTCTTGCGGCGACCGCGATGAGCGTTCCCGCGTTCGGAGGTGATGACGAAACACTCGCCGGCACGGCGAAGTCGCTCGTTTGGAGCGGCGGCGACACCGGCGCGTGGAATTACTCGACGGAGAACACGTCGTGGACGGTTTCCGGAGAAACCGAGCAGGTTTCGTTCACGTCCGGAGACAACGCTACGTTCTCGTCCGGCGCGTCGATTACAATCGATGCCGCCGGGATTACGGCGGGAACGCTTACGGTTTCCGAGGGCGCTTCGGTTGCGCTTTCCGGCGGAACGGTTTCGGTGTCGTCCCTTTCCGTTGCGGGAGCGGTTTCTCTCAGTGAGAATGCCGGACTTTCGCTTACGCGCAAACTCACGGCGAAAGCGGACTTCAGCAAAGTGTCGGGGGCGGGAACGATTTCCGTTATCGGCGGAACCGGAAACGGGCAGGGCGTTACGCTTGGAAGCGATTTCACGGGAACGCTTTACGTGAAGAAAGATTCGGCGAATTCTCTACTTTTGCTGAGTGATTCCTCGCTCGGAAGCGCAAAGATTTTAGTCGGCAACAATGCGCAACTCGTTTTCAACGGAACGGGAACGAATATTTCCAATACGATTACCTTTGAGGGCGATTCGACCATTCATGTGAACACCGGTAAAACCGGCACGCTGAGCGGGAACATTATCACAACGGGGACGCTGACGAAGGCGGGGGCGGGAACGCTGACGCTGTCAAACACCGTGGCATTCAAAACATTGCAACATCTCGCTGGCGGTTTGGTTTTCGGTGCTCCCGGTAAAACGACGATTGATACATTCAGAACAACGGGTACGGGAACTACGGATAAACCCAACCCCGTTACAATCAATTCGGGAACGACGCTCGATGTCGGCACGTGGAATCAAACGTATTCGATTTCAACGCTGACCATTAACGGTGATTTGAACATTTCCAAAGAAATGCTTCTTTCGACCGGGAGTAATTATGCGAACAACATCACCGGCACCGGGAATTTGACTGTCGAAAAATTGACGACGGGAAATGTCGGGACATATTCGTTTTCCGGAATCAATTTGAAAATCGGAAGCGGCGGCATCTCGGGAACGCAATCGCTTTCGTTCGGAAAAATGACCATCGGAGTGAAAGATACTGCGACATCGTGGACTTCTACGCGCGGATTTACGTTGAGCTCCACGGACGGAACGACGTTTAATCCGAGCAAGAAAACGCAGAGCATCGAAGTCCAAGGCGTCATCGACGGCACCGGAAAACTCGTGAAAACCGGCGCGGGAACGCTGAAACTCTCCGGCGCGAACACGTTTTCGGGCGGCATGACGATTTCGGAGGGAACGCTCATCGCGAACAACGCGTCCGCGCTCGGCACGGGCAAGGTTACGGTCGATAGCGGTGCAAAGCTCGGGCTTGTCGC
This sequence comes from Sphaerochaetaceae bacterium, assembly GCA_963613695.1. GTDB lineage: Bacteria > Verrucomicrobiota > Verrucomicrobiia > Opitutales > UBA953 > Spyradosoma. Next base: position 523 of record CAVEBA010000137.1, on the reverse strand, counting down.
GGACGTGACGATTTCCGTTGAGGGCGGAGTTGAGTTTGCCGATGGTGCGAAAATTGTCATCGATATGTCGAGCAAGATTTCCTCGACGGAATCTTTCGCGCTGGATCTCATCACGGGAACGGCGCTGAAATACGGCGACACGGACATCACGAGCGCAAACGCGAATTCGATTCTCCACGATGCCGTCGAGTTCTCGAACTGGGGCTCGGGTTGGACGTGGGAGCTTGTGTTCGACGAAACGACGAAGAAGTTGTCGCTCAAGTTGGTGCCGGAGCCGAGCGCGTTCGGACTGCTCGCAGGCGTCGGCGCGTTGGCGCTTGTGGCGGCGCGTCGCCGGCGTCGCGCGAAGTAAAAAGAATTTCGACGGGGGCGGTTTTCCCGTCGGTTTCATGAGGTTGGCGTTCCCGCGGGGTTTCCTCGCGGGAACGTTGTTTTTTCGCCTTTGATGAAAAAACAATGAATAGCGAGTGAATAGTTCACATCATTTTTGCCTGCGGCAAAAATCCGCTCGCTACTTCTAAAC
>CAVEBA010000136.1:0-4813 GCA_963613695.1 Sphaerochaetaceae bacterium | reverse complement strand
CATTGGTAAGCATTGGGGAGTGTCGGTGAAAGGTTTAATTCGCGCAGGAAAAACGCGCGCAGAGAATGTCGAATTGCTCGCGGGAACGTTGTTTTTTCCTGTTCCCGCGAAACTTCAATTTTGTTCTTCTTCGGCGTCGGGATCGCCGGTCGTCGTTTTTTTGCGTTCGGCGTCGTCATCTTCGTTGAAAACGATCGGCACATCATTTTCAAGGTCGGTGACGGCGGCGATATCGGTGGCGGCACTGGCGCGGCGACGGCGCGCGGCGGCGGCGCGTTGTTTTTCCGCTTCGAGTTTTCCCTCGAGGGAATAGCGGGTGAAAGGCACGTCGCGCAAGCGTTCCGCGGGAATGGGTTTCCCCGTGATTTCGCAAATGCCGTAAGTGCCTTTTTTCATGCGCTCGATGGCGATATTGATTTCGGCGAGTTCCTGTTGCTTGCTCGCGAGAAGGCTGAGCGCGCAGTCTCGCGTGAACGCTTCGTTATCGATGTCCGCGGTGTGCTGGCTGTAAGAAGCGGAAATTTCTCCGGTATCTTCCTTGCTTTCGCGGCTGAACGCGGTTTGCGAATGTTCGTCGATATCCTTTTGAATGGCGGATTTGAGCGCGACGAGCTTTTTGTAATATTTGCTCCACTTCGCGGGAATGAGTTTTTCCTCGGCGGAAACGCTGTTTTTGGCGAAAGGATTGTAGCCGAAAAGTTCGTCGAGCGAAACGGCGCCGACCTTGCGCGGAGCGGATTTCGGAAGCACTTTCAAAATCTGCTTCGTTGCGGGTTTCGCGCGACCGTTGGGTTCCGCGGGATTGAAAATGTTGATGTTGGCGTTCCCGCGGCGCAGGAACATCAATTCAAGCTCCTTGGGCGTGTAGGCGATGAGCCCGCGGCGGCGCGTGATGATTTTCGTCTGCACGGTTTCCGCATCGCGGCGAACGACGATCCCGTCGAGCGAATTTTTCGACGCCGACTTTTCGTTTTTCTTGGATTTCTTTTTCGCTGCGGGAACGGATTTCGAAGGCTTCGCCGCGCTCTTGGCAACGACGGGCGTTTTCTCTTTTTTCGCGGGAACGGGCGCCGGAGCTTTTTTCGCGGGAACGGATTTCTTCGTAGGTGCGGAAATTTTCTTCGCGGGAACGATATTTTTCTTCTTCGGCGCCGGAGTCGCTTTCTTCGCGGGCGCCGGAGCAGGCTTTTTCTTCGCCGGAGTTGCTTTTTTCGCGGGAACGCTCTTTTTCGCGGGAACGGCTTTCTTTGCCGGCGCAGATTTTTTCTTCACCGGCGCGGGCGCTTTTTTCTTTGCGGGAACGTTTTTCTTCACCGGCGCGGATTTTTTCGCGGGAGAAATTTTTTTCTTCGCGGGAACGGGAGCCTTCGCTTTTTTCACAGGAGCTTTCGCTTTTTTCATGGGCGTCGGCTTGGATTTTGCGGAAATTTTTTTGTTGTTTTTAGATGCCATGGGGAACGGAAATTTTGTGTTTTGAAAAACTTAGAATTCCTCCGGGAATTTTTCTTTGAGCGCATCGCGGCAACGCGCGGAAACCTTGCCGAAAGCGCCGGCGTCCGCGAGTTCGGGAACCCAACGCCACGAGCGCGGGCAACGCACGTAGCCGAGCGTTTCCGCTTTCACCGCTTCAATCGAAAGCGGCGTTCCCGCGGCGGCGGCAACGAGACGCACCTCCGAGACGATGAACGTTTCCGCGAGGACGGCTTCGTGTTTTTTCAGCAACGCGTAAAGCGGCGTTCCCGCGTCGCAGGAAATCGTGATGACCGCGTCGAGCGATTGCCCGATCACCTTTGCGGAGCGGAGCGCGTCGAGCTTCAGATTGACATCGTCGAGCACTTTGAGCAGCGCGTCGAATTCTGCGGCTTCTTCGGCGAACGTGCAGTCCGGGCGCGCTTCCGGCCAGTCTTGCAGGAGAATTGAATTTTCCGTGAATTCGTTTTTCGCGGTGAAAAATCCCCACGCTTCGTCCGTCGTGAACGGAAGCATCGGCGCGAGCATTTTCAGATACGTCGTAAAAATCGTGTAAATCGCCGTTTGCGAAGAACGGCGTTCCCGCGAATTTGCGGCGTAAGTGTAAAGGCGATCTTTGAGAATGTTGTGGTAGGTCGCCGAAAGCGTTTCGACGGTGAACGCGTCGAGCGCGGCGTAGGCTTTGTGAAATTCGCAGTTTTCGAAACACGCCGTAACGTTTGCGAGAAGCGCGGAAAGCTTCGCCAGCGCCCATTTGTCGATGAGCGTCAGCTCGGCGAAGGGCAGCGCGTCTTTCGCGGGATCGAAGTCGTAAAGATTCGAAAGCTGATAGCGAATCGTGTTGCGAATATTGCGGTATTGCGTCGCCGTGGCGTCGAGAATTTTGTCCGAGAGCGGAATGTCGTTTTGGTAATTTTCCGAGGCGATCCAAAGTCGCACGATGTCCGCGCCGTATTTGGAAACGTAGCCGTCGGCGGTCTGCGGTTTGCCGTCGGACTTGGAAATTTTCTGGCGCGTGCCTTCATTCACGACAAATCCGTGCGTGATGACTTTTTTATACGGCGCACAACCGAAGTTGATCACGCTCGTCCACAGCGAAGATTGGAACCAACCGCGATGCTGGTCGGAGCCTTCGAGATAAAGATCCGCCGGGAACGCGAGCTCCGGATTGCGTTTCAGCACCGCCGCGCTGGACGAGCCGGAATCGATCCACACGTCGAGCGTGTCCGTGCCTTTGACGAGTTTTTCCGGCGCGGGCCAATTCGCGGGAACGTCCACGCCTGCGAGCAGTTCCGCCGGAGATTTTTCAAACCAAAGATCCGTTCCCGCGACGGCGATTTTGTCGGCAATCGCGCGAACGACGCCGGCGTCGAGAAACGCTTCGCGCGTGTCCGCATCGTAAAACACGGGAATCGGCACGCCCCACGAGCGCTGACGCGAAATGCACCAGTCCGGGCGGCTTTCGACGGCGGCGCGAATGCGGTTTTCGCCGCTCGCGGGAACCCACGAAACGTTGCCGATTTGTTCGAGCGCTTTCGCGCGCATGCCGTTTTTGTCGAGCGCGACAAACCACTGATCCATCGCGCGGAAAATCACCGGAGTTTTCGAACGCCAGCAGTGCGGATATTGGTGCTCGATTTTGTCCGTTTTCAAAAGTTTCCCCGAGGCTTCGAGAAGTTTGAGCACTTCGATGTTCGCCGGGCATTTGCCGTTCGTGTCCAAAACGGAAACGCCGACGAGCGTCGCGGGAACGCGTCCGTCGTTCACGTAAACGCCCTCGTCGTTCACGGGGCAGTAAATTTCGATGCCGTAGCGAAGGCAGGTTTGGTAGTCTTCGAGCCCGTGTCCGCCAGCGGTGTGCACGCAACCCGTTCCCGCGTCCGTCGTGATGTAATCCGCGCAAACGACGGGCGATTCGCGGTCGCAAATCGGATGTTTCGTGCGCGTGCCTTCGAGCGCTTTGCCGAGCGTTTTCGCGCCGAACGTTGCGCCGTCGAGTTTGCAGTCGGCGATAAATTTTTCCGCGAGCGCGGCGGCGACGATGTAAGTTTTTCCGCCGTGAAGCACTTCGACGTATTCAAATTCCGGATGCACGGCAATCGCCATGTTCGCGGGAATCGTCCACGGAGTCGTCGTCCAAATTACAAAATTGCGTTCGGGAGCGTCGATTTGTTCGAACGCGACCCAAATCGACGTCGAGACGTGATTTTTGTATTCGATTTCCGCTTCGGCGAGCGCGGTTTTGCACGGGATCGACCAATAGACGGGCTTTTTGCTGCGATAGATGAGCCCGAGCTCGACCATATTCGCAAACGTGCGCACGATGTCCGCTTCGTAGGCGGGATTCTTCGTTTTGTATTCGGCTGCCCAGTCGGCGAGAATGCCGAGGCGGCGGAATTGGCGGCGCTGTTTTTCAATAAAACTTTCGGAAAATTCCGCGCAGGCCTTGCGGATTTCGAGCGGCGTAAGCGTTTTTTCCTTGGCGTGAAGCTCTTTCATTACCTTGTGCTCGATGGGCAAGCCGTGGCAGTCCCAGCCGGGAACGTAGGGCACACGGAAGCCGCGCATCGTTTTGTAGCGCATGATAATGTCCTTGAGGAGCTTGTTCAGCGCGGTGCCGATGTGGACGTCGCCGTTGGTGAAAGGCGGACCGTCGTGAAGCACGAAAGTTTTTCCCGTTCCCGCGTTCTTTTTCTGAAGCCGCTCGTAAAGTCCGGTTTCTTCCCAAAAAGCGATGCGCCCGGGTTCGCGCGCGGTGAGATTCGCCCGCATGGGAAAATCCGTAACGGGGAGGTTCAAAGTGTCTTTGAGTGCGACTGCCATGATGTTTCGGAAAAAAATTGAATCGCAGAGAGAATGTCGATTTTCGGCAGTTAGTCAAGATGCGGGAACGGTTTTTTTTTGCCGCAGGCGAAAAAAAGTTGAGGAGTTGAAAAGGTTTAGAAGTTTAGGAGTAGCGTGCGGATTTTTGCCTGTGGCAAAAATCACACTTCACCAGTCAACCAGTTGACCGGTTCTCCAGTCCACCATTCTTCTCTCCCGCGGAGCGGGAATCAACAGGCGCGAAGCGCCGACTCAACTTTTCAACTCTTCAACTTTTTCGCGGGAACGCGAAAAAACGTCCGCGAAGCGGGCGAATATAGGATAACCGCGGGGCGACGATGCGAAGCATCGCGTCCTGCGGGAACGCGAAAAAAACAAAAATCGTCTCCGAAGGAGGCGAATCGCCCGCAAGGTCGGACGTTCCCGGGAAGTTCGCCTCCTTCGGAGACGCGAGTTCTTCATGCTTTATCCGTAGGACTCGCGCGTTCCCGCGCTCGCCCCACGGTTAGCGCCGGTTCGC
>CAVEBA010000135.1:0-4825 GCA_963613695.1 Sphaerochaetaceae bacterium | reverse complement strand
TACAAGCTGCACCTACCGCCGCCAGAAGAAGGTAAAGCGCCACTCCGACAAACCAGAGTCCGATGCCCCAATTCCGCCACGACCGAGCTTTTCCCAATAGGCGTTGATAGGCGAAGAAATCTCTTTTCTCATATGCGGAATCCGCTTGGACGGCGTAAACGATTGCCACGACGCCGAACGGTGTGCAACAAAAGAGCGAGACTAAAATGGAGGAAACAAGTGCCGATTCTTTATTCGGCACGGGTTCCGTCCACGAGATATCAGTGTTGTTTTCCATAACGCGGCACATTCTGCCGTTCCCGCGAGATTAGGCAACGCGAAAAACGCTTTTGCCATTCGCGGGCGGCGATTTTAGGATTTCGCGGCATGAAGGATTTTCTTTCTTCGACGTTTCTTTTGGTTTTGGTGCTGGATCCGTTTGCGCTTGCGCTGATGATTCCGTCGCTGTTGCGTGCCGTTCCCGCCGAGCGACACATGCGCGTTGTCGTGCGCGAGATGGTGTTCGGGCTGATTCTGCTGTTGGTGTTTTTGCTTGCCGGAGAAAAAATTCTCGATTTCTTCGGGCTTGAAGAATCCACGCTCAGCATCAGCGGCGGGATCGTGCTTTTTCTCATCGCGCTCGGCATGGTTTTCCCCGGGATCGCGTCGATTACATCGGCGGCGAATCAGCGCGACGAAAGCGAGCGCTTGCAGGTTGAGCCGTTCATCGTGCCGATTGCGATTCCGCTTTTTGCGGGACCGAGCTCGCTCGCAATCGTGATGCTCAACGGTTCAAAATTTCTGAACACGCCGAACTTTTTTGTTTTTCTCGCGAGCCTGATTCTCGCGTGGCTCGTCAGTCTGACGATTGTTTTGTTTTCTCCGAAAATCGTAAAAAAACTCGGGCGGCGCGGGAGCGTTGCGCTCGAACGTTTTGTCGGCGTGTTGCTCATTTTGATTTCTGTGCAAATGATTCTCGGCGGATTTTCCGCTTACACGACCGTGCACCCGATCATTCCCGCCGCGGGAACGCCGGCGGAAATTTCCGTTGCGAAGTAAAAATTTTTCCGTTTCGATTTTTATGAAAATGAACATTGTCATCGCGACCGGGAACGCGCACAAAGTCGAAGAATTCAATCGGCTCGCCGCCGTTTTTTCTTTGCCCGAAGTTCGTTTTCTTTCTGCGAAAGATGCGCTTCCGGGCGGCATGCCGCACATCGTCGAAGATTCCGGAACTTTTCTCGGAAACGCGCGATTGAAAGCGCGAGCGTTGCGGGAACGCGTTCCCGCGGAATTTTTCGTGCTTGCGGATGACAGCGGCTTGTGCGTCGATGCGCTCGACGGCGCGCCCGGCGTGGAAACCGCTTATTATGCGGGAGCGACGGCAACGGCGGAAGAAAATCGCGCGAAACTGCTCGCCGCGTTGCGCGACGTTCCCGCCGCCGCGCGAGGTGCGCACTTCGTTTGCCTGCTTTTGCTCATCGCGCCCGACGGCGAAGAGCGCGTGTTTGAGGGAAAATGCTTCGGCGCAATTACGCAAAACGAAGCGGGAACGGGCGGCTTCGGCTACGATCCGATTTTCGCGCCGGAGGGATTTTCAAAAACTTTCGCGGAGCTCGACGGCGCGACGAAAGATCGTCTCAGCCATCGCGGGAACGCTTTCGCGCAACTCGCGAAACATCTGGCAGCTCGCCGCTGATCGCGTTCCCGCGCCAAATTTCGCTTTACGCGCTCGGGCTTCGGCGTAATAATCGCAGACGCTGTCAACCCCGCACAACGCAACTCTTAAACACTGATTTTTTCTATGAAAATTTTAATGATCTCTCCGGAAATCGCTCCGTATTCCAAGACGGGCGGGCTCGGCGATGCAGTCGCCGCGCTGACGAAAGCCGTAGCCGCACGCGGGCACGAAGTCCGCGTTTTCACGCCGCTCTACGGCTCCGTAAAACGCATCGGCGAATGGACGCCCTACCCCGATCCCGTGCGCGTGGAGCTCGGATTCGGCATGTACGGCGACAGCCGAATTTGGAACGTGCCGTTCCACGGCGCAACGATTTCGTTCTGCGAATACAATCACTTTTTCGGCGCGCCCGAAGTTTATTCCCAACGCAAGGACGATGCTTACCGCTTCGCGTTTTTCTGCCGCGCGGCAATTGATTTTTGCGAACAGTCGAACTGGATTCCCGACATCGTGCATTGCCACGATTGGACGACCGGGCTCGTTCCCGCGATGCTCAACACGCGCGACAAATGGCGGCGCATCGCTCACGCGGGAACGGTTTTCACGATTCACAATCTCCAACATCAAGGGCTTTGCGAAAAAGGAATCCTCGATTACCTCGGCTTGCCGTGGGGACTTTTCACCGATGACAACTACGAGTGTCTCGGCGGGCTCAACATGATGAAAGGCGCCCTTTACCACGCGACGAAAATCACCACCGTCTCGCCGACTTACGCCTACGAAATCCAGACGCCGCAATACGGTTTCGGCATCGATCACGTCTTGCGCCATCGCGCGCGCGACCTCACGGGAATCATCAACGGGATCGATTATCAGGAATGGTCGCCGCTCGTGGACAAATTCATTCCCGCGCACTACAACGCAGATGATTTTTCCGGAAAAGACGTTTGCAAACGCGAGCTGCAACGCTCCTGCGGGCTTTTCATCAAACCGCACGTTCCCGTGTTCGGCGTCGTTTCCCGCCTTTACGAACAAAAGGGTCTCGACCTCTTCGCCGCGATTTTGCCCGAGCTTCTTTCCCGCGCGGAAATGCAAGTCGTGTTGCTCGGAAGCGGCGATCCCGCGCTCGAAAGCGCATTCGGACGCATCGCCGCATCGTTCCCGACAAAAATGTATGCGCACATCGGCTACGACAACAAACTCTCGCACATGATCGAAGCGGGCTCGGACTTTTTTGTCATGCCCTCGCGCTTCGAACCGTGCGGGCTAAACCAGATGTATTCGATGGCATACGGCACGCCGCCGATCGTGCGCACGACGGGCGGGCTCGTGGACACCGTTTCCGCGTGGTCGCCGAAAGTGCGCGGCGAAGGCACCGGAATCAATTTCCAAGACGCGGATCAAAACGCGCTCCGCTGGGCAATCGAGCGCGCGTTGCAGCTTTACTACGATTTCCCGCAGGATTACTACGCCGTGCGCGGCAACGGCATGCGCAAGGATTTTTCGTGGGATCGCTCCGTGGACAAATACGAAGAAGTCTACAAATCCGCGCTCGAGATGCGCAAAGGCGCGTTCCCGCCGCCGCCGAAACTCGTGAAGTCCGCCGCAAAAACTCCGGGCGCTCCCGCGAAAAAAGTTTCGCCGCCGGCAACGAAAAAACCGGAAACGCCCGCTCCCGCGAAAAAAACTCCGGAGCCCGTTCCCGCCGCCGTTTCTCCCGCTCCCGCGAAAAAATCCGCGCCGAGCGTTCCCGCAAAGAAAAACGTTTCGAAAAAAAAGTTTTAGACAAAACAAAAAAATCGAAAACCGGGAATCGGAAGCGTATTGTTCCGGTTCCCGATTTTTTTATTCACCATGGCAACCGTCCGACCTTTCGCCGCCCTGCGGCCTCCGAAAAACCTCGCAGCGCAGGTTTCCTCGCTCCCGTATGACGTGATGAATCACGCCGAAGCCGTCGCCGCCGCGCGCGGGAACGCGCAGTCGTTTCTGCACATCTGCCGCGCGGATATCGACACCTCCGAAGCGCTCATTCACGCGCCCGAAACCTACGCAAAATCCCGCGAAAATCTCGAAAAATTTATCGCCGCGGGAACGCTCGTGCGCGACGAAAAACCCTGCTTCTACATTTACCGCCAAATGCTTTGGGGACGCGTGCAGACAGGAATCGTCGGTTGCGCAAGCGTGGACGAATATCTCAACGGCACAATCAAAAAACACGAGCTCACGCGCAAGGAAAAAGAGCTCGACCGCATCGAACATTTCGACGCCTGCTCCGCGCAGACCGAACCCGTTTTCCTCGCCTACCGCAAACACGCGGGAATCGCCGATGTAGTGAATAATTGGATACGCTTCCACCGTCCCGATTTCGATTTTCGCACCGACGACGGCGTCTCGCACATTCTTTGGAAAGTGGACGACGACGCGGCAATCGCCGCAATTCGCAACGGCTTCGCGGAAGTTCCCGCGCTTTACATCGCCGACGGGCACCACCGCACGGCGTCCTCCGCCGCCGTTTCCGCGCGCCGCCGCGCCGCGCACCCGGATTTTTCGGGAACGGAAGAATTCAATTTTCTCATGGCGGTGATTTTCTGCGACGAAGATCTTTTCATCATGGATTACAACCGCGTCGTGCGCGATTTGAACGGACTGAGCGAAACGGAATTTCTCGCGAAACTCGCGGAAAAATTCGACGTCGTTCCCGCGGGAACGCACACGCCGTTCGCGCCGCGCCGCAAACACGAGTTCGGAATGTTTCTCGGCGGCAAATGGTATTCCGTCACCGCGCGCGCGGGAACGTTTGACGAAGCCGATCCGATCGCCTCGCTCGACTGCGCAATTCTTCAGGCAAACCTGCTCGCGCCCGTGCTCGGAATCGCCGATCCGCGCACCGATACCCGAATCGATTTCGTCGGCGGAATTCGCGGGCTCGGCGAGCTCGAACGCCGTTGCCGCGAGGACGGGAACGCCGTCGCGTTCGCGCTCTTTCCCGTGACGATGGCAGACCTTTTCCGCGTCGCCGACGCCGGAGAAATCATGCCGCCGAAGTCAACATGGTTCGAACCGAAGCTCCGCAGCGGACTCTTCCTGCACGAAATCTGAATCCTTAAATCTGAACCACGAAGAAACACGAAGAGCACGAAGGTCTTAGAAAACCGGTGGGCTGGT
>CAVEBA010000134.1:0-4881 GCA_963613695.1 Sphaerochaetaceae bacterium | reverse complement strand
TTATTTGAAGAAATCGCCGAGGGAGCCGAAGCCGGCGGAGCTTCCGGAGGAGAAGCGTCCGTTCCCGCGGGAGGAATCGCGGCGGTCGGAGAAAGCGTTCCCGCGGTCAAATCCGCCGCGGCGCGGGGCGTTCCCGCGGCGATCGTCGCGCTCGGCGAAAGTATCGCGCGCGCTGCGAGCGCCCTTCCCCGGGTTCGTTTTCATCGAAAGCCCGATGCGCCGGCGCGGAACGTCCACTTCGACGACGGACACGGAAACTTTTTGCCCGACTTTTACGACTTCCGCCGGATCTTTTACGAAGTTGTCCGAAAGTTGCGAAACGTGCACGAGCCCGTCCTGATGCACGCCGATATCCACGAACGCGCCGAACGCCGTCACGTTCGTCACGATTCCGGGCAAGCGCATGCCCTCCTTCAAATCGGAAATTTCGTGCACGCCGTCCTTGAATGAAAAAACTTCGAACTTTTCGCGCGGGTCGCGTCCGGGTTTTTCAAGCTCTTTCAAAATGTCCTGCAAGGTGGGCAAGCCGACGTCCTCGGAAACGTATTTTTTCAAATCGATGCGGGAACGCAGTTTTGCGTCGGCGAGGAGCGCGGGAACGTCGCAATCGAGATCGGCAGCCATTTTTTCGACGAGCGCGTAGCGTTCCGGGTGCACGGCGGAAGCGTCGAGCGGATGCTCGCCGTCGCGAATGCGCAAAAAGCCCGCGCACTGTTCGAAAGCTTTTTCGCCGAGACGCGGCACGTTTTTCAAATCGCGGCGGGAACGGAATGCGCCGTGTTCGTTGCGGTAGGCGACGATGTTTGCGGCGATGCTCGCGTTCAGCCCGGAAACGTAGCTGAGCAATTGTTTCGACGCGGTGTTCACCTCGACGCCGACTTTGTTCACGCAGGAAACGACAACGTCGTCCAGCGAGCGTTTCAGCGCGACTTGGTTCACGTCGTGCTGATATTGCCCGACGCCGATGCTTTTCGGATCAATTTTCACGAGCTCGGCGAGCGGATCCATCAGCCGGCGCCCGATTGAAACTGCGCCGCGCACGGTAACGTCTTCGTTCGGAAATTCTTCGCGCGCGACTTCGCTTGCGGAGTAAATCGAAGCGCCGCTTTCGTTCACGACAACGACGGGAACGGTGCTCGGCAGTCCGCACCCGCGCACGAAAGTTTCCGTTTCGCGCGAAGCCGTGCCGTTGCCGATCGCGATTGCCTGCACTTTGAACTGATGGCAGAGAATGCGAATTCGATTTTCCGCGTCCGCGTATTGCGCCGACGATCCCGCCGTGGGAAAAATCACTTCGTGATGAAGCAGTTTGCCTTGCGCGTCGAGCACGACGAGTTTGCAGCCCGTGCGAAATCCGGGATCGAGCGCGAGCACGCTTTTTTGCCCGAGCGCGGGCGCCATGAGCAACTCGGAAACGTTCGACGCGAAAACGCGAATCGCCTCTTCGTCCGCGCGCTCCTTGGATTTTAGGCGCGCTTCCGTCTCGAGCGACGGTCCGAGCAGGCGTTTCCACGAATCGTGCGCCGCCGTGCGCACCTCGTTCCCGCAAGCACCGTTCCCGCCGACGAAAATTTTGTCGAGCCGCGAAAACGCTTCGTCTTCGTTCACCGTGATGCGGAAAAACAGAAAGCCTTCCTTTTCGCCGCGTCGAATCGCAAGCACGCGGTGCGACGGCGCGGACGCGAGCGGCTCGCGCCATTCGAAATAATCTTTGAACTTTGCGCCCTCCGCTTCTTTTCCTTTGATGACTTCGGAGGAAAGCTCGGCGGATTTTTCGTAAATTTCGCGGCAAACGGCGCGCGCCGTTTTATCGTCGGAAATGCGTTCGGCGAGAATGTCGCGCGCTCCCGCGAGCGCGGCGGGAACGTCGGGCACTTCCTTGTCGGGAGCGATAAATTTTGCGGCTTCGGCGGTGAAATCCGCGTTTTGATTTTCAAAAATAAAATCGGCGAGCGGCTCGAGCCCGCGTTCCCGCGCGATTGTGGCGCGCGTGCGGCGCTTCGGGCGATACGGCGCGTAAATGTCTTCGAGCTCGGTCGCGGTGGTCGCTTTTTCGACGGCGGTTTTGAGCGCCGGCGTGAGGTGTTTGTTTTCTTCAAGCGATTTGAGAATTGCGGCGCGGCGGGCGTCGAGCTCGCGCAGTTGCTCCAAGCGATCGCGCACGGCGGTGATTTGAACTTCGTCCATTTCGCCGGTCGCTTCTTTGCGGTAGCGCGCGATAAAAGGCACGGTTGCGCCCTCAGCGAGAAGTCGCGCAACGGCGCTCACGCGAGCGACGCTCAGCCCGGTTTCCTGCGCGATGCGCAAAACGTATTCGGTAATTGCGATGGTGTTTTCTGCCATAAAAAAGGAGGCGCCATTTCAGCGGATTTTCGCTTTCCGCGCGAACGAAAAAAAAAGCGTTCCCGCGAGGAATTTCTCACGGGAACGCGGATTTTTTTGAAAAGAAAAAATTCGTCAGTCGGTGGAGCGTGCGAGCTCGCCCTTGTCGCTGAACGTGTAGACGCCGCCGCTTGCATGGCGAAGCGTGAACGACTCTTTCGTGTCGAACGTAATTTTGATTTCGTTGCCGGGAATGATGTATTCCGGCGAAATTTTGTTGCCGTCGATCATGCGGAAAGCTTCCGGTGCGGAAACGACGCCGGTCGCGGGATTGTATTTGACGATGACCGTGCGTTCGAGCGTTTCCGCAAAATACGCTTGCGCCGCGTTCCCGAGACGCTGACCGTCGTTCATCATCGCGGTGCGCGCCTGCGCCGCACGATACTGCGAAACGGCGGGAACGGCTGCGGCGACAATAACGCCGATCAGCACGGCGACGATGAGAATCTCAATCAGTGTGAACGCCTTGCGCAGTGCGTTTCGAGTGACGGGGACGTGTGCGAATTTCATCAACGTAAATGTTTGGAGTTTCGAAAAGTTTCGCGAGAATCGGCGTTGTGCCTTCCAGCGTTTCAAAGAGTAGATTTTCGGAGAAGAAATGTCAAATTCAGTCGTTCGGCGGTTCGTTCGCGCTCGCCGAGGTGCCGCGCTTCATTTTGAAATAAGCTTGGAGAATCGCGCGACACTCGTCTTCCATGACGCCGGAAACGACTTGCACGCGGTGATTCAGCTTGGGCAATTCGTGCACCGGGAACGCGCCGCCGAGACAACCCATCTTCGGATCGCCCCACGCGAAAACCACGCGCCCGAGCCGCGCCATGACGCTCGCGCCCGAGCACATCGGGCACGGCTCTTTCGTCACGTAAAGTGTGCATTCGTTGAGACGCCAGTCATTGAGCGTTCCCGCAGCTTGCGTAATCGCGAGCATTTCCGCGTGCGCGGTCGGGTCGTTTGACGACACCGTGCGATTGTGCGCGGACGCGATAACTTCGCCGTCGCGGACGATGACTGCGCCGATCGGCACTTCGTCTTCTTTCCACGCTTCGACCGCCTCGTTGTAGGCGAGCGCCATAAAATAGCGATCATCGCGCACAAGCGCCGACGGAAAAATTTTCGGGAACGGGCAGTCCATTTTTTTCAAATTTCTGCGGGAACGCCCGGCTCGAGATTCACGGTTTTTGTCCGAGGAAGCTCGATTGCAAATTCTTCTTCGAACCATTCCCGCGCCGCGGGTTCGCCGTGCGTGAGCGCCGCAACGCGCGGTTCCACGGAAAAAACAAACTCCATCATGCGTTCCCGCGTAGTGTGCCCGCTCAAATCGTATTTGGAAACGGTGGCGAGAACGCGCGCGATAAAATTCATGTCGGCGAAACGCAATTCGTCGACGTTCGTTCGCGTGAGCAGGCGCCCGCCCGGCGTGTCCGGATCGCAGTAGCCGACGAATGCGACGAGGTTGCGCGCGTGCCCGAGCATGTTGGCGGCGATATGCCACGCGGGCGTGTGTTCGACGAGCATGCCGCTCGACAGCAGATAAATTCCCTGCTCGGGAACGTCAACGCCGGGTTCTTCCCATGTGCGCAACGGACGAACGCCGAGGTCTTTCATCAGCGAGCGATGAAATCTCACGTCGCCGGTCTTGCGCGCCATCGTTTCGAAATAATCCGCGAGATCAAGCCCGAGCCCCGTGCAGAAAACCGGAATTTCTTTCGGAATGCGTCCGGAAAGTTTTGCCGCAAGAAAAATGTGCGCAAGCTCCTGCATGCGCCCAAACGCAAACGCGGGAACGAGCACGCTCCCGCCGCCGGAAAGCGTTCCCGCGACATCGTTCACGAGCCGCTCGACTTCCTGTTCGCGCGTCGCATCGCCGGGTTCGTTTGCACCGCGCGTCGTTTCCAAAATCAGCGTATCGATTTTTTCCTGCGGGAACGCCGCGCCGCTCACCGTTTCCTGCTCTTGAAAAGAAACGTCGCCGGTGTAGAAAATTTTTCGATGACGATATTCGATCATGCAACCGACCGCTCCGGCAACGTGCCCCGCCGGGTAAAGCGTGAACGTGATTTCGTCGTCGTTTTCGTGAAAAGTTTTTGAAATGCCGAGCGGGAGCGCCGTAAGCGCGGCTTCGACGTTGTCCAACTCGCTGAACGTGTAGAGCGGATATTCGTTGATGTGCAGCTCCTCGCGCTGACGCATCATGACGTTGACGCTGTTGCGCAAAATGCGCGTCGCGATAATGCGGCTCGCCGGCGAACACAACACGCGCGTGCTCGGGTGTTCCCGCAGAAACACCGGCAAACCGCCGAGATGGTCGAGATGACAATGCGAAAGGACAACGAAATCCACCGAAAGATCCCGCACAAGCCCGAGTTGCGGCAACGCATCGAGTCCGAGTTTTTTCGGGTGCAGACCGCAGTCGAGCAGAATGCGAAACGGCCCGATTTCCGCAAGGATACAGTTCGCGCCGATGTCTTTCCCGCTGTTGAGATCCGTTATCTGCATGGG
>CAVEBA010000133.1:0-4886 GCA_963613695.1 Sphaerochaetaceae bacterium | reverse complement strand
TTTTGCCTACGGCAAAAAAAATCAAAACGCGCAGACGTGGACGTCTCCGCCCCCAAGAATTTTTGCCTTCGGCAAACAAGCGCAACCCGCCAACAGCTTTTTTCAACCGGCAAGGCACAGAAGGGAAAGAAGGGAAAAAAATCCGTGAAAATTCGTTAAATTCGTGGATAAAAAAAACGTTCCCGCGAGGATTCCTCACGGGAACGCTTCTTTAAGCCGTCTTTAAGCTTTAAGCCTTAATCTTTAAGCTTTTTTTAGGCTTTTCCGGCGGAGCCGAGCACATTGTTGATCTTGTGCATGTAGAGCTTTTTGAGCTCGTCGCGCGCCGGCCCGAGGTATTTGCGCGGGTCGAATTCGGCGGGCTTCTGCGTGAAGACCTGACGCACGGCGGCGGTCATCGCGAGGCGACCGTCGGAGTCGATGTTGATCTTGTCCACGCCGAGGGAGGCAGCCTTGCGGAGCTGATCTTCCGGAATGCCGACCGCCGCGACGAGTTTTCCGCCGTTTTCGTTGATGATTTTGACGTATTCCTGCGGAACGGAGGACGAGCCGTGAAGCACGATCGGGAAGCCCGGAATGCGTTTTTCGACTTCTTCGAGAATGTCGAAGCGCAGCGGCGGCGGGACGAGGATGCCGTCCGCGTTTTTCGTGCACTGTTCCGGTTTGAATTTGTAAGCGCCGTGCGAGGTGCCGATCGAAATCGCGAGCGAATCGACGCCCGTGGATTTGACGAATTTTTCGACGTCTTCCGGATCCGTGTAGTTGGAATGTTCGTGCGAAACTTCGTCTTCGATGCCCGCGAGCACGCCGAGTTCGCCTTCAACCGTCACGTCGTATTTGTGCGCGTATTCGACGACCTTGGAAGCGAGCTCAACGTTCTTTTCGAACGGGAGCGCCGAGCCGTCGATCATGACGGAGGAGAAGCCGTAATCGACGCAGGACTTGCAGAGCTCAAACGAGTCGCCGTGGTCGAGGTGAAGAACGACGGGAACGTTGAAACCGAGTTCTTTCGCGTATTCGCAAGCGCCCTGCGCCATGTAGCGGAGGAGCGTCTGATTCGCGTATTTACGCGCGCCGCTGGAGACCTGAAGGATCACCGGAGACTTGGTTTCGACGCATGCCTGAATAATCGCCTGCATCTGTTCCATGTTGTTGAAGTTAAACGCCGGAATCGCATAGTGGCCAGCGTGGGCCTTCTTGAACAGTTCCTTCGTGTTAACCAAACCGAGGTCTTTGTAGGATACTTGCATAATATTATTTGCTTTCTTGTTGTGAAAAAAATGTTCGGTCATTTAACGCGTTCCCGCGCGGGAACGCAATTTAATTCAGAAATCAAAATTGCAGAAAAAATCGCTTCATTGTTGCGCATCGTCGCCGGCTTTCATTGCCCGAATCAGCCGCGAATTCAGCTCCTGCGCGGGATCGTGCCCCGTTTCGCGAAGCGAATGCACCATCACGGCGACTTCGACGAGCCGCGCCATATCGCGCCCGGGACGCACCGCGAGCTGGATTTTCGGAATGCGCCGCCCGAGCACCTCGAACGCCTGCGTCGCCAAACCCGTGCGCTCTTCTTCCATGCCGTCTTTCCAATGCACGAAAGAAACGACGAGATCGACCGTTTTCGACCGCCGCACGGAACGGATTCCGAACATGCTCGCGATGTTGATGATGCCGATCCCGCGGCATTCCATGAAGCCGTAGTTCAACTCTTTTGCGAAACCGATCAGCGTGTCGTCGCCGACGAGTTTCACCGTAACGTAATCGTCCGCCACGAGCGTGTAGCCGCGTTCGATCAACGCGAGCGCGCATTCGCTTTTTCCCACGCCGCTCTCGCCGCGAATGAGCACGCCCTTCCCGCGCACGTCCATCAACGTGCCGTGAATATTCGTCACGGGCGCAAATTTTTGGTCGAGCAGCATCGTTGCTTCCGCCGTAAAGTCCTTCGACTTCATGCGGGAACGCAACACGGGAACGCCGAACGTGTTTGCCAAATCGATCATCGACGGCGTCGGGCGCAATCCGCGCGAAACGATGACGCCCGGAATTCCTTTCGTAAAAATTTCTTCCAAAAGCACGCGCTGCGTCTCCGGGCGCAAATCACTAAGGTAAGAAATTTCCCCCGCGCCGAACAGTTGCAGACGGCGGTTCCCGAAATGCTTGAAATAACCCGTCAGCGCGAGCGCCGGACGATTCAGCGATTTTTCCCCGATGACGTTGTCCAAGCCTTTCTCGCCGGCGACAAGCTCAATCGCAAGGCGTTCCCGCGCGCTTTCGTAAAAATCGCGCACGGTTACCGCTTTCTGCCGGTGCACGGTTTCGATGCGCTCGGACTCGACCTCGTCGAACACGGGAGGCTCTACCGAGAAATTTTCAAGGGGATCGTCTTCCGAAAAAAAGGTGTCGGGCATAACGTCCGAAAAAATTACGCGCTCCCGCGAAAATGGCAACGATTTTTCGGGCAAACGCATTCGCGGGAACGCAGAAATTTTTCTCCGCGAAAAAAAACAAAACCTCCGCGAATGGCATTCTTTTTGCAGAAAAATCGCGTATGAAGCTTATCCACACCGCGGACCTCCATATCGGGCAAATTCTTTATCAAAACTACGAACGCGGCGACGAGCACGCGCACTTTTTCGCGCAGCTCGAAAAATACTGTCTCGCGGAAAAACCCGATGCGCTCATCGTGAGCGGAGATGTTTTCGACGTGGCGTTGCCGTCCGCCGCCGTGAAAAAAGCGTTCAACGCACAATTTGTGCGCCTGCACGAACGTTGCCCCGGAATGAGCATCGTCGTCGTTGCAGGCAATCACGATTCGCCGTCGCGGCTCGATGCGGACAAAGATTTGTGGGAGCTCGCGGGAACGCGTGTCATCGGTTCGCCGCCGCCGTTTGCGAGCGTTCCCGCAGACGGAGAAACGCCCGATTGGCGGGAACGCTTCATCATTCGTCTCGAAAGCGGCTACATCATCGCGCTCCCCTACATGACCGCGAAACGCACGGAACAGGTGCAAAGTATTCTCGACAAAATCGCGGAGGAAAACTCGGCGGGAAAACCCGTCGTGATGACGGCGCACATCGCGCTCACCGGCGCGGATACGACGGGACACGATGACGAAATCGGCGGCATTCGCACCGTTCCCGCGACGGAGCTCGGCTCCGGCTACGATTATCTCGCGCTCGGGCACATTCACCGCCCGCAGACGCTCGGCGAAAAACCGGACGCGCCCGGCAAATCCGCCGCCCTGCCCGCGCCCGTGATGCGCTATTCCGGAAGCGCGCTTCACGTGAGCTGCGACGAAACGTTCCCGCACGGCGTAAGTCTCGTCGAAATCGATCGCCACGGCGGGAACGTGCGCATTGAGCCGTTGCAAATCGAGCCGCTTCGCCGTTTTTACGTTTTGCCCGAAGACGGCTCGGCGTTTGCGGACGCGGAAAGCGCCCTCGCCGCCGTGAAGCAATTTGCGGAGGAAAAAAAGCGCGGCTACTTCCGCCTGCGCATGAAATACGATGCGGCGATTCCCGCGGATTTTTCGCAAAAAATCTACGCGGCGATCGAACCTTTCGGCGGAGAGATTCGCTACAATCCGAAACACCTGCGGACGGACGTTCCCGCGGAAAAATCTGCGGCGGCGGGAACGCGTCCCGATTTCGCCATCGCCGATCTGCAACAGATGACGGACCCGCTCGAATTCATCGAAAAAACAATCGGCGATTATCCCGAGCTCGATATCGACGAAGTGCGCGAGCTTTTCGGCGAAGTGCGAGCGGAAGTCGCACGGCTCAACGAAGAAGCCGCCGCCAAAAACAAAACGCAGAAAAATTCCGCCGGCGGGAACGCCGAAATTTCCGCTAACGCCTAAAATTTTTTCGCATCTCGAACGCCATGAAAATCCGAGAACTTCACATTCGCAACATCGCTTCGATTCGCGAGGCGGACATCGATTTCGAAAAAGATCTCACCGACGCCGCGACCGGCGCTCCCGCGCAAATGTTTCTCATCGCGGGCGAAACCGGCTCCGGAAAATCCGCAATTCTCGACGCGATCTCGCTCGCGCTCTACAAAACGACGCCGCGCGTCAAAAACGTAGTGAACAAAACGAACAACAAATTTCGCGACGATGCGGCGGGAATCGAAGTCGGAATCGACGCCGTCGAACAATACACGCGACTCGGAATTTCCTCGAAAGATGCGTGCTACAGCGAACTCGTTTTCGACGGGAACGACGGAAAAACCTATCGCGCGAAACTCGCGCTCGGGCGCGCGCGCACCGGAAATTTTCGCAAGCCGGAATGGACGTTGCGTTGCGAAAACGACGGCGCGGAAATTCCCGGCAAGGACGTCGGACAAAAAATTCTCGAAGCCGTCGGACTGAACTTTGATCAGTTTTCGCGCATGGCGATGCTCGCGCAAGGGCAATTCGCCGCATTCCTCGTCGGAGAAAAAAAAGACCGCGAAACAATTCTGGAACGGCTGACGAACACCGAGAAATTTTCTCTCTGCGGCGAAGCAATTCAAAATCTCACGAAAGCGGCGAAAACGGCGCGAGAAACTCTCGAGGGCACGCGCACCGAAGCGGCGAAAAACACGCTCCCGCAAGAGCAACTCGATGCGCTCGAGCGGGAACGCGAAAACGCGAACGCCGAACGCGCGCGGCTCAAACAAGAAACCGACGAGCTCGACAAAATGTTGCTCACGCGCAATTCGCTCGAAAAAGCACTGCGGGAACGCGATGACGAACTTGCGAAAACGCCCGCGCTTCGCGCACGCTTTTCCGCGCTCGCGGCGGATTTGCTCGCGCGCCGAGCGGAAAACGCCGAGCGCAAAAATGCTCTGCGCGCGCGGCGGGAACGCTTGAACGCACGCGCAAATCGCGAGACGCTCTACAA
>CAVEBA010000132.1:0-4983 GCA_963613695.1 Sphaerochaetaceae bacterium | reverse complement strand
CTAACCGTGGGGCGAGCGCGGGAACGCGCGAGTCCTACGGATAAAGCGTGAAGAACCCACGTCTCCGAAGGAGGCGAACTTCACGGGACCTTCCGACCTTGCGGGCGGTTCGCCTCCTTCGGAGACGATTTTCGTTTTGTCGCGTTCCCGCAGGACGCGATGCTTCGCATCGTCGCCCCGCGGTTATCCTATATTCGCCCGCTCCGCGGACGGAAATTTCTTAAAAATGGATTTCGATGCGCAGACGTGGACGTCTCCGCCCCCAAGAATTTTTGCCTACGGCAAAAATCCGCACGACTTTCTCATTCCTAATTCCTAATTTCTAATTCTCTATCCGTTATCTCACTCGCCTTCGGTCGTGCTGAACGTGACGTTTGAGATTTTTGCTTTTGCGAGCACGTCGAGCACGTTCATGATTCGGTCGTATTTCACGTTTTCCTCGGCGGCGACGGTGACGACGACCTTAGTTTTTGCCTGCAAGGCGGTATCGGCGATATTGCGCATTTCGACGTAAAGTTCGTTCATTTTGGTATCGCCGGGTTGCCCGATGGGATCGTCGTTCATGGAGACTTCGCCCTCGGAGGAAATGCTGATGATGACTTCGTCCGGCGGGAGGTCGTCGGTCGCGGCGGTGGCGACTTCGGCGGAGCCGGGAAGCGTGGTTTTGATTTCATACTCAACCTTGATCGTTCCCGCCAGCACCATGAAGTAAAGGAGAATGACGAACACGACGTCGAGCATCGGCGCGATTTGGAACCCGAGGTTCGGGGTTTCTTCTGCCTCGACTCTTTTCATAGTTTTTTATTCCTCCTTGTTCATGCCGGTGAAGGCGATGTTGTCCATGCCGGCGTCGGCGGCGAGCATGAGAATTTGGCTAATCCACTTTGCGGGAACTTCGCGGTCGGCGCGAATGAGGAAGCGCACTTCCGGGTCGATTTCCTGCGTGTAGGGATTGGTTGCGCGTTTGATAATTTCCTGCACGGCGGCATCGCGTCCCTGCTCGGAAATATCGATGAGCGTATCGTCGAGCTTGACGATGGGGGCGCCCAGCGTTTTATCCCAGCCGGTGTTGATGAGCACTGCCTTTGCCTTTGTTTTCGGGTCGGGCGGTGCGCCGTTGGCGGCGACGGGCAGCGTGATACTGCTGTCGATTTTCAACATCTGCGATGTCGAAATACTCATGAAAAAGATGAGCAGAACGAAGAGCACGTCGAGCATCGGCGCGATCTGAAATTCCGGCTCACCGTTCCCGCCGCCGCTACTTGCCATGGGTCAAAATCCTTTCGGGTTAAAATTGAACGCACGAACGCGGGAACGCGCTCACGCCTGCGGCTGTTCTGCCGAGACGGCGTCTTCTGCGGGAGCGGCGCCCTCTTCTTCTTCGCCGGCGATCCAGTTCGGCATCGAAGCGTAAATTTCTTCGTCGCCGATTTGGTAGCCCTCGAATTTTTCGTAAGGCATTTTACGGAAAAGCCCGGTTACGACTTCCTGCAAATCGTGAA
This sequence comes from Sphaerochaetaceae bacterium, assembly GCA_963613695.1. Lineage (GTDB taxonomy): Bacteria > Verrucomicrobiota > Verrucomicrobiia > Opitutales > UBA953 > Spyradosoma. The sequence goes on along the minus strand of CAVEBA010000132.1, from coordinate 3,481 downwards.
TGACGGTGGCGATACGATTGCGAAGCAGGTAGAAGAAGAAGAACGCGGGAATGGAAACCGCGATACCGGACGCGGTCGCGACGAGCACTTCACCGATGTGCGCCGCGAGTTCGCCCGCACCGCCGCCGCCGACGCCCTCTTTACCGAGAGCACCGAACGCGCCTTTCATCCCGGTAACGGTCCCGAGAAGCCCGATCATCGGTCCGCAAACACCGATAACGGAAAGGTAGGAAATACGCGCGTCAAAGCCGGACTTAATGCGGGAAATTTCGGAGAAAATCGCTTCTTCCGTCATGTTCTTTCCGTCGGGAAGGAAGACGACGCCCATGCGAACGACGTCCGTAAGGGACGACGGGTTCGCCTTGCAGTATTCGTAAGCGCCGCGATAATCGCCCGCCTGAAAGAGCGTGCGGATTTGCTCGACGTGTTGCGGCGGGAACATGCGCTTAATCGACGAGCGCATAAAGCCGTCAACCGTCAACCAAACGAGGGCGATGGACGCGGCGAGCAGGAACCACATAACCCAACCGCCCTGTTTGAGCGTATCGAGAAAGCTGTCGGACTGAGCTTCGTCCGCGCCGGCTTCTGCGGCGGCTTCGACGGCTTCCTGCGCGAACAGGAACGTCGGCACGAGAACGGCACCGATGACGAGCATCGGGAGGAGGGAATGAGCGAGTTTGCGCAATTTCATATTCATAGCGTTATAAAAACACGAGTGTTTCGGGGATTTGTGATGTTTGAAGTAAAAAGATTTTTTTGCGGGAACGCGAACGTTTATTCTTCGTCGGCGTCATCGATTTCGAGTTCGCCGGAAGAATCGTCAATTTCGAGTTCGCCGGAATCGGAGGAATCCGAGGAAGAATCGCCGTCGCCGGAAGATTCCGAAGTGGAAATCGTTGCCGCGACGAGGGCGCGTTTCTGATCTTCGGCGAGCGTATCGCGTTTGGCGAGCGCTTCCTGTTTGTCTTTCGGCAAAAGCGTGAGCGCTTCCTTTGCTTCGACGGTCATCGGGTAATCGTTGACGACTTCCAAAATGTAGGATTCGGCGAGCTCGGGCAGGCGTTGCGCCTTTTTGTCGGGCGTGTCGAGTTTCAGCAAACAACGCGCGACTTCGAGCTTTGCGGCGGGAACGTATTCCGCCTGATTTCCGTAAAACACGGGAATGCGCAGGAACGAATAAAGCGCGTCCTCGTATTTGCCGAGACTGTATTCGGCGCGCCCTTTGAGCATGTTGAGCTGCGCGAGCGTTCCCGAATCGTCCTCGCCTTTCATCATTTCGGATGCATCGCGAAGCACGCGCTGAAAATCGCCCTTGCGGAGCTGTTGGCGCAGGCGCACGAGTTTCAGACGCTGGCTGAGCCCCTCGACCTTGTCGGCGCCGGGCGCGGCTTCGATTTCGCGCATAAACGTATCGAGAATCGCGTCGTTTTCCTGTTGGTCGAGCGCGTCGAGTTTAATCACGGCGGCTTCGAGCCAAAGCGAACCTTCGACTGCCTTGAAATCCTTGAAGAAAAGCAGGAAGCGCTCGGCAACGGCGAGTGCCGCCGCGGGATCGCCCTGCGCGAGCGAATTGCGCGCCGCGCGAAGTTGCTTTTCGTTTTTCCATTCGATTTTGATGACGTCCTTGAGCGGATACTCGTCCGTGAGCTCCATTCCGGTTTTCGTATCGATGACTTTTTTCCGCACGACGATCCCGCGCGGCGTTTCCGTAAGATCCGCCCAAACCGGAAGTTTCGTAGGTTTTTCCGCGCCGGGCGCGAGAAGTTTTTCCGGGTAGTTGACTTTCCAACCGTTCACGTCCGCGCCGCGGAAGAAAAACGTCACCAGCGGGAACGCGTATTTTTTCTTCTTTTTCTTTTTGAGCGCGGAAGTTGCCGCAGAAGATTTATCCGCCGACGGCGTTTCCTGCGGGAACGCGATTGTCGCGGGAACGACGATGAACGCGGCGAGCGCCAACATCTGCAAAAATTTCTTTTTCATGGTCTTGAAAAATTTTCGGGTTAATTACAGCGTTTGGAGAATTTTCTCCGCTTCCTTTGCTTCGGGCGTATTTTTGTAGCGTCCGGAAGCGTCCGTCATTTGAAGGAAGAGCGTTTTTGCCTCTTCGGGTTGCGCAAGGCGATCGCGGAGAATCAGCCCCGTCCGCAGCATCGCTTTGGCGGCGAACTCCGGATATTTTTTCCACGAAAGATAGCAAATGCGATAGTCGCCGACCGCCGCTTCATACTGCTTTTTCGATTCCTTGATGAGTCCGAGGTAGTAAAGCGCGGCAGCAGTCGGGCGCCCGCGCCATTCCTTGATTCCCTTGATGTAGTTCAGCTCTTCCGCCGCTTTGTCGTAGCGGTCGGCGATGTTCAGAGAAGAAGCGTCCTCGGCGGACATTTCGATGAGCGCCTGTGCGCGCCCGAGACGAAGATCCGGCTCGAGCGTGTAGGCGACGTTGCCCTCGATGCCCTCGGTGAAAATTTCGTAGGCTTTTTTGTATTCCTTGCGCCCGAGCAAAATTTTCCCCTCGCCCGCGAACGCGTATTCCGCCGTTTCCGAACCTTTGTAGAAATCCAACACGTAGCGGAAATATTCTTCGGCGCGTTTTTCGTTCCCGTGATCGAGCAGGAACGTGCCGACGCTCGAGAGGATCGCAGGGCTAAGCTCGTTCGGCTCGAAACTGTTCGCAATCAGACGATTCGTGCGGTCGCGCTCGTCGCAATAGTGCTTGTAATCGGCGCTGCGCGGCGTTGCCAAACAATCGTAGATGAGCGATTTCGCGTAGTTCCCGCGGGCACGGGCGATGAGCGAAGCTTTCGAATCGTCTTTCAAATTCAGCAATTCGAGCATGTCCGCAATCGCTTTTTCCGCCGTGTAATCTTTCGGATCGCGCGGCGGCAGCTCTTCGCCGTCCTTGGGCGCGCGACGGAATTTCACGTTGGACGCGAAGCGTTGCGCAAGCTCGGTGATGAGCGTTTCGACGCCGTCCTGACGGGGATTGTCGATATTTTTGAGAATCGCGTCCGCCATCATCTTGCGCGTCTGTTCCTGCGCGGCTTCGATGTGTTTCTGCCGCTGATCGCGTTCGAGCTTGGACGCTTCGGAACGCGCCTTGCGCACGGTGAAATCGATTTTTTTGAAAAGATAATTCAGCGCTTCGGGAGCGTTGACGTCCCAGTTGTAAAGCGTGTCGTAAAGATCGAGCAGACGGTCGTAGCCGTTTTCGAGCTGCGGAAGCTGTTTGTCCAGCTCCGTGAGCGAAAAGTAGAGCACGTCCGGATTATCGCGCGCCGTCTTCGCCGCCATAATGTAGGCGTCGATGCTCGCGTCCATAAATTTCTGCTTCTTTTTGAGGTCGTTTTTCGTGAATTTCACGATTTTTTTCTTCCCGATGCCTTGACGGACATCGCTGCCCTTGACGGCTTCGGCGAGACTTTTGTTCGCATCGGCGAGAAGCGTGTAAACTTCGGGAAGTTGGTATTCGACGGAGCCCACG